>JAAFHG010000298.1 GCA_013297585.1 Chitinophagales bacterium | reverse complement strand
AAGCCGTAATAATAGCCACCCCTTGGGAATGGCATATACCACAAGCCATAGACGCTGTAAACGCTGGTAAAATACCGGGTGTAGAAGTGTGTGGCGCTATTAAACTATCTGACTGTTGGGATATTGTAAATGCGAGTGAGAAAACGGGTATTCCTGTAATGGTACTAGAAAATGTATGCTACCGTAGAGATGTGATGGCAGTATTAAATATGGTGCGTAAAGGCATGTTTGGTGAACTATTGCACCTGCAAGGCGGCTACGAACACGACTTACGTGGCGTGAAATTCAACGATGGTATTACAGCTTATAATTCGGGGGTAGAATACAACGACAAAGGCCTTAGCGAAGCTAAATGGCGCACGCAACATAGCATAGATAGAAATGGTGAACTGTACCCTACACATGGTCTAGGCCCTGTAGCCATGATGATTGACGTAAACCGTGGTAATAGACTCACTAAGCTATCATCTGTAGCTACCAAAGCAAGAGGCTTGCACCGCTATATCGTTAACCACAAAAAAGGCGGTGTAAATCACCCAAATGCAACGCTCAATTTTAAACTCGGCGATATTGTAACCACACAAATACAAACCGCTAATGGCGAAACGATAATATTAACGCATGATACATCGTCACCAAGACCATATAACTTAGGCTTTAAAGTACAAGGCACCAATGGTATTTGGCAAGACAACCATGCAGGTGAATTTAAAGCCGGCTTAATTTATTTTGAAGATAAAAGCAAACCACACACGTGGGAAAATACAGAGGCTTACATGAAAGAACACGACCATAGGTTATGGAAAAAATTTGAATCAGAAGCAGATGGTGCTGGGCACGGTGGTATGGACTTTTTTGTAGTAAATACGTTTATAAAATGTATTAAAGCAAAAGCGGAATTTCCAATGGATGTGTATGATTTAGCCACTTGGTATGCCATTACACCATTATCGGAAAAATCTATTGCAGAAAGCGGTAAACTAATGACCATACCAGACTTTACAAGAGGCAAATGGAAAAACCGTAAACCGATATTTTGTATAGATGAAAATAGCAACTATTAAAACCCCATAGTATTTTGCATTTATTAGTACAATTTAATTATCAATTCAATAAATTAAACAAAATACATATTTATTAAAAACAGCGCAATTGTTAATGGTTTTTAATAAGTTAAATATATAATAAATTATACTTATTAGTAAGGTCGTTACAAATTCACTTTAAGACATAAAAAAATATTTCCAAAGAAGTTTGGTGCGTACAATAATGGCATTTACATTGCCGCATGACAGTAGATGTAAAATACTTGCTTGTTATTATTTATGGCGTTATGGCATTAAGTAGTTGTAGCTCGTTACGTAAAATGAATAGTAAAGATGCATCAATAAGTAAACCTGCAGCCAAAAAAAACGCTTCACAAAAAATAACGTTTTTAGACAATATTGAAGTGCGCCCGGGGCAAATGATTACCTCGCAACACAAAACAAGCGGCCTTAGCAATAGCCCTGTGGTATATGCAGAAAGTAAGCTAAAACCTACTAACAGCAATATAGAAAAAGCAGATTGGCTACAGTTGAAATACGCCATTATTATGGATGCTGCGGTAGAAACGGTAAATAATATAGACTTGTTAAGAAAAATAGACGAATGGTGGGGCACTAAATATTGCATGGGTGGCAGTACCAAAAACTGTATTGATTGCTCGGCTTTTACAAGTGTTATTATGCGTGAAGTTTACAATGTCGAATTGCCTCGCACAGCACAAGAACAGTACAACCAAAGTGAACACATTGCCCTAGAAGATTTAAAAGAGGGTGATTTGGTATTTTTTCACACTAGCGGTCGGGCCATATCGCATGTAGGTGTTTACATTGCTAACAACAAATTTTTACAAGCAAGTACTAGTGGCGGCGTCACTATTACAGACCTCAACGATAAATATTGGCAGCCACGATTTAGAGGCGCTGGCAGAGTGAGAAGGTATTAGCCCGAACGCCTAAAGAGAGCTGCTATTTACAACGTTTAAACAGTTTATGGTTTATGAGTTCAGTTCGCTTTTTCAAGTATAATATAAACTACTAAACTCATAAACCCTAAACTACAAACTTAAAACTAAAGAATGCTTTCCATCCATTTACATAACGTCATTCTATTTGCCTATCATGGCTTGTACGAGCATGAACAAATAAACGGTAACAATTTTGAGGTAAATATTACGGTGAATTATCGCCCAATGCAATTGGTAAATGATATAGAACAAACTATTAATTACGTAGAAGTATATAATTTGTTAAACAATAGAATGCAAATAGCCACGCCTTTGCTAGAAACATTGGTAATGGATATTGCTGAGCAAATTTTGGCACAATTTCAGCTAGCCGAAGAAGTGTTTATTTCAATTAAAAAATTACAACCACCAATTGATGATTTTAATGGTAGCGTTGGTGTTAGTTATTCCTTAAAAAAATGAGAATTACCAGTATGAAGCAAATCTTGTTAGTCCTTTTATTAGGCTATAGTGGCGGCCTTTTTGCGCAAGACAATACAGTATTGTTTAAAGAAGCCGAAAACCTAGAGCGCAGTTTTAAAGAACCCGAAGCGTTAGAAAAATACAAACAAATATTAGCCAATGATGCAGTAAGCATAAAAGCACTGGTAAAAGCAACAGAACTCAATTGTAGCATCGGCGGCAGACAAGGTAATAAAAACGACAAGCGTTTAAGTTTTGAAAGTGCATTAGCATTTGCACAGCGTGCTATAAAAGCCGATGCCAATAGTGCCGAAGCAAACTATGCCCTAGCAATGGCAAGTGGTAAGATGACAGAAGTGGAAAGCGAAAACAAGAAAATTGTGTCTTATGTAAAAGATACCAAAGCCTTTACCGACAAAGCAATTGCTATTAACCCCAACTTTGGTAAAGCATATTTTGTACTAGGCAGATGGCATTACGAAATGGTGAACTTATCTGGCATAAAAAAGGCAGCCGTTAAATTATTTTATGGCGGCTTACCAGAAGCTAGTTTAGAAAATGCTATTATGTGCATGGAAAAATGCAAAACGCTTGAGCCATACTACATGATTAACTATTTTTACCTAAATAAAGCTTACAAAGACAACGATAAGCCTGCCAAGCAAATGGAAGTATTAAGTAGAATGGTAAAGCTACCAAATCGCACATTTGACGATGCCGCCATGAAAGAAGATGCACAAAAACAATTACAACAATTACAATAAAAATTCAATTATCATGAGTTTAGTAGATCAATTTACGGCGGCAGTAGCTACCAGCAAAACCCTAAGTGAAAAACCCGATAATAATACTTTATTAACGCTTTACTCGCTATACAAGCAAGCCACAGAAGGCGATAACAGTGAAGAATATAGTGGCGGCGGTTTTGATTTTGTAGCCAAGTTTAAATACGAAGCTTGGGCAAAATTAAAAGGAACGACTAAAGATGCTGCCATGCAACAGTATATAGATTTGGTAGCAAAGTTGAAGGGATAGTTTGCAGGTAATATTTTAAAGACACAAGGCAATCTTTTTACAGATTGCCTCTTTGTGTTTTGTGCGGCAAAGGAGATTCGAACTCCCACGCCCGGTAAAAGGCGCTACCACCTCAAAGTAGTGCGTCTACCAATTTCGCCATCGCCGCTAACGGCTGCAAATGTAATGTTTCAGTTGAAATATTATGGGTAAAATAGTGTTGTTATTTGCCCCATCTGTAAGTGCTAATATCTAAGCCTGCAATGTCTAAAATTCTGTCTACTACTGTGGCAGCAACATCTTCCATAGTTTTAGGTAGGCTGTAGAATGAAGGCGTTGCTGGCGCAATAATACCACCAGCTAGCGTTACTGTTTCCATGTTTTTTATATGGATGAGATTGTAGGGTGTATCTCTCACCATTAGTATCAATTTACGCCTTTCTTTTAGTACTACATCAGCAGCTCTTGTAATTAAATCGTCGCTTACACCACTAGCAATACGGCCCAAAGTACCCATGCTACAAGGTGCAACAATCATAATATTGTACTTAGCCGACCCTGAAGCAAACGGTGCAGAAAAATCAGCCTTCTCGAAAAAACGGGCGTTATAGTTGTTATAATCTTCGTTACCAAGTTCAGTTTGCCATACCTCTTTGGCATTTTTACTCATCACAATGCTTAGTTCTTGCCATTGGTTTTGCATTTGTGATAACTTATCTAGCAATACCTTGGCATAAATACTTCCACTTGCACCAGTAACCGCAACTACTATTTTATGGTTCATAATAACTTTTAGTTGATAACAAAATAAAATGACAAATGGTTAAATAACTGTGCTGTTAATTAGACTGTTATCGGTTTTCAAGCGCTTGCCTGTTATCTTTTAATTGTAGTTATGTGGATTTCTAAAAGAAAATTCGCAAGTTTTTAACATCAATTTGTTTGAACGGTAAAATACTTTTATATTCGCATCGGTTTTTCATAGGATATTGGATTTTAAAACGGGGCTGGATTTTTATCCTGGCCCTTTTTTTATGCCTAGCCTTTCGAAATACAACCTTTAGCAAGCTATACCTTTTCGCTCTTTAAACTCTTATAAGCTAATATGGTACTGATAAGTGTTAAGAAAGCGCCTAATAAAAACGGTGCACCGGGAAAATAAATTGGCGAACTTTTTCCAATAAAAAAAGCAAAAACATTGGTCATTATTAGTGGTCCTATAATAGAAGTAGCACTCATTAGGCTGGTTAAAGCACCTTGTAGTTCACCTTGCTCATTAGCTGGTACATGGCTAGATATGAGCCCTTGAATTGAAGGACCTGCAATACCGCCTAAACAATAAACAGCCGAAAAAGCAAACATCATCCAAGTGGTTGAGGCAAAAGCAAATAATACAAATCCGATTGTATAAAGTGCTAGGCCAATATATACGCTTTTTTCTTGCCCAAGTTTAGGAATTAGCGCCCTTACAATTAAACCTTGTACTACAGCAATGCAAACACCAATTACGGTAAGAGAAATACCAATTGTACCTTCGTTCCACAAAAATTTTTCTTTGGTATAGTACGTCCATGTGGTTTGTACAGCGTGTGCCGCTATATAAATTAATGTGATTGAAACTACCAAGCCTGCTATAACAGAATATTTATTTAGCAGGTTGAACGAACCAATTGGGTTAGCTCAAC
>JAAFHG010000363.1 GCA_013297585.1 Chitinophagales bacterium | reverse complement strand
GCCCTTTGTATAGGTACAATTGCTTCCCGCAACTTGCGGCAGCCCTTTGTATAGGTACAATTGCTTCCCGCAACTTGCGGCAGCCCTTTGTATAGGTACAATTGCTTCCCGCAACTTGCGGCAGCCTGTTGTATAGGTACAACGGGCTGCTGAAAATTGAGAAATGGGGATTTTTTGAGAAAAAGAGGATAATCGTACTACAACGATACAAATCACGAACAGTAAAGCATTGATTTTTAGTAGCAAGAGATTATTTGCTAGTGCGCCAAATATCATATACACTTGCGTTGAGCGTAACCAAACAGACAAACGATGGCAAATGAAGTAAGCATAAAAGCGGTTGTGATTAAATTCGACAGAGAACTCGACACAATTTTAGATTTTATAAGGCAACATAAAGGAGACGGCAAAGGTGTGTTTACCTTTTATTTATACGATTATGCAGTTATCAAAGTTTTCAAAGATTTCGAAGAACTTCTTCTAAATACTATTGTTGGACTTATTAATCAAGAAGCTGCATATATAGCATCATCTTCAGGCCATAAGGGAACAAAATCTCTAAAAAAGAAAGACGCTGAAACTTTATTTATCGGTAGCAGATATTTTAGTTTTAAAGGGCCGAATGGTTTATTGAAACAAATAAAAAAATATTTCCCAGCTAACCATTGGTTTATAAATATACTGTCAGACACAAAATATGATAGAACGTTTGACATACTTATTCCTCTTAGAAATTTTGCTGCACATTCCAGTAAGACTGCAAAGAAAAATGCAATATCTGCTGTAGGTCTTCAACAATTAGGCTATAGTGGGGCATGGTTAAAAGTTGGAAATCGTTTCCAAAATATAATTGACAATTTGAAAGACATTTCAGCTAGAATAAAAGCACAAGCAAAATACTAAATGGCAACACCTAACACGAACTGAGTAAAAAAAACAAATAAATAGCTGTTATTTTATGAGAACATTCATTGCAGATATAATTCCAAAAATTCAGAGGTTTAGCCAACGACTTGACGATTTAACCAAGTTGACAAATCAGCATTGGGTTTCATTGGGAGACATTAATGAAACAAAACGAGTTTTTATTTTCAGAGCCAATAATCAATTGCTTGTTTCAGACAATGGAATTGTTGAAAAAGATTCCTGGGAATATTTGGGTAATCAATCATTGTTATTGGAAACAAAACACGAAAGCTATTTACTCAAACATGGCTTCTTCGATGAAAACATAATTGCCTTAAAACTTGATAGTACCAATCGTTACGCTTTTTTTATAAACGAGTCAAAGTATCATAGTGAATTAAATTCTATAAATGATATTTTGAGGTTTTTAGAAAATAAATATATCAAGAATAATGGAGAAGCTAGCAATTTAGGCTCTACCCAAAAAGCGACAATAGACGAAAATGCAGAATATAGTTACACACTTATAAAAAAAACAAAAAAGTTCAGCTTGGAGTTAGGAACTCATTGGACTTTCGAATTATTGTTTGCTAGTGGTATAATTGGATATGTTCACTTCGGTAGTTCATCTGGTCGATATTTTTATATCAACAAGTCTTATAACATCATTTATTGTAAAGACTTTGAAGATGCTGCATATAATGTTCATCAACACTTAATTAAACAAAACAACAGCTAACACATGGTTTACCGCCCACTTGCACAGTTCTGTAGAGAAGCAATGCCGCATAGGCGACCTGTGCTAGCGAGTTACTTGAATTTTAAGTGATAGTTTTTCAAGTTAAGTAACGGCAAAGCACAAATCAGGAGACTTGCGCTAATAGTAACAGTCAAAAAATTAGACAATTAATAATTATTATTTAAAACTACAGTTATGTTCATACCATCAAAAAAACAATCTAAAAAATCTGGCAATTGGATAAGCATAGATTATACAATTCATGATTACAAATCTGGAACTGCACACGACGCGTCATTAAATTTGCAACCTACAAACTTTGACTTCAATACAATCGAAGACTGGCGATGGGAAGGAAAGGACTGGGACAACAATGATATATTTATTACGTGCAGGAAAGGGTCTACTAACAGTTTGACTTTTAGTGAAAATTATCCCAATACTTTTAAAGATCAAACTATTGAAGAAATAAAAAGAATATTAGGAATATTCAACTAGCTTCTAACTTTTATTGATATATAGGTCGGGTAAATATCTGAAAAGCATACAACAACATCTATTTTTGCTGTTGGTCAAAGACACAACAGCGGCAGGACTAGTGCTCATTAGATTGCTTCGTTCCTCGCAAAGACGAACGTTGCGCCCTTTGCCTTCTTTGTTCCTTTGTGAGAAACCCTACGCTTAGATAAAGCCCCACAACGCACAGAACGTACAAGTGAGTGACACAACTGGAGCATCATAGTAGTACAGAAGCTGGCTACATAAAAAATACCACACCCATTAGCAACAATCAGTAAATCCGATAACTATCGGATCTGCGTCATCAGCGTTCCCATCCTATCCTTACTTTTGCCACAAATTTTTTGTAATGACTTTTATAGAAGAACTACGTTGGAGGGGCATGATTCAGGATATTATGCCAGGCACAGAAGAACAATTGGCCAAGGAAATGACGAGTGCCTATATTGGCTTTGACCCTACGAGTGATAGCTTGCACATTGGTAGTTTGGTGCCTATTTTATTGCTGGTGCATTTGCAAAAAGCTGGGCATAAACCGTATGCATTGGTAGGCGGCGCTACTGGTATGATAGGCGACCCTAGCGGTAAAAGTGAAGAACGTAATTTGTTAAGTGCTGATGTATTGGCACATAATCAGGCGGGCATCAAAAAGCAATTGGAACGCTTTTTAAACTTTGACGATAGCTTACCTAACAAGGCCGAAATGGTGAACAATTACGATTGGTTTAAAGAGATTTCGTTTTTAGAATTTATACGAGACGCTGGCAAGCACATAACCGTAAACTACATGATGGCTAAGGATAGCGTGAAGAAGCGCCTTGAAGGTGATACTGGGATGAGTTTTACTGAATTTACGTACCAACTAATTCAGGGTTATGACTTTTACTGGCTGTACCAAAATAAAAACTGTAAGCTACAAATGGGCGGTAGCGACCAATGGGGCAACATCACCACTGGTACAGAATTGATACGTAGAAAAGCTGGTGGCGAGGCATTTGCATTTACCTGCCCACTAGTAAAAAAAGCCGATGGCGGTAAGTTTGGCAAAAGCGAGAAAGGCAATGTGTGGTTAGATGCGAATAAAACAAGCCCTTATCAGTTTTACCAATTTTGGCTAAATGCAAGCGACGCTGATGCTGTTGCGTGGATAAAATTATTTACGTTATTGGAGAAAGAAGTAATAGATGGTTTAATTGCGCAGCATGAGGAAGCACCACACTTGCGTATTTTACAAAAAACATTGGCAGAGCAATTGACGGTGTTTGTACATAGCAGGGCAGATTATGATTTTGCCGTAAAAGCCAGCGAGATTTTGTTTAGCAATGGTGCAGCAGATGCACTACAATCGTTGAATGAAGCACAGTTGTTGCAAGTAATGGATGGTGTGCCTACTGTAAATATCAGCAAAGCACAAGTAGAAGCAGGCTATGATTTTGTGAGTTTTTTAGCAGAATCGGGAATATTTCCAAGTAAAGGCGAGGCGAAGAAAATGTTACAAGCAGGAGGATTATCCATAAATAAACAAGGGATAATTGGCGATAGTTGGATACTAAACAGCAGACATCTATTACAAGACAGATACATACTATTAAGAAAAGGCAAGAAGAATTATTACTTGGTGGTGGTAACGTCTGAACTGTGATTTGGAAGGATTAATAGGATTATTCTTTGTGCCTATGTGTCTATGTGGTAAAATCTCAACTATGCAGAAAGTCTATTTTATATCTGGGTTAGGTGCCGATGAAAGGGCTTTTTCTTTTCTGGATTTGTCTTTTTGTGAGCCAGTATTTATTCAGTGGCTTGAGCCAAAGGCGAAAGAATCGCTAGAGGCTTATGCTATGCGATTAAAAGCAACTATTA
>JAAFHG010000640.1 GCA_013297585.1 Chitinophagales bacterium | reverse complement strand
ATGTTGTAAGCGTTTACATTGGCATTGTAAGCGTTTACATTTGTATTGTAAGTGTTTACATTGACGTTGTAAGCGTTTACATTGGCATTGTAAGTGTTTACATTAGTGTTATAAGTGTTTACATTAGTGTTATAAACGTTTAGATTTTATATTATTATTAATTGATGTTTAATGATTGTACTTATTGTTTTAAATAAAGTAAAAAAATGATACTATTATTTATAAAATGTTAATAATTAGTTGAATATTTTACTTTTTTTAGTAATGTAACGATATATTTTAAGAATGAGAATTGTAATTGTAGTTAAAACTTTTAAATAAATAACGCCTTTTTTGTATTTTGCAATAGGGATAGAAGCAGTATTGCAGAGACAAAAAGAGAGAAAAACGAGGCTTTGCAAGTTTTTTCTCTCTTTTTTGGCTCTGTGCTTTGCACGATAGCCCGTAATTGCCCAAAATTAATTTATTTTTGTTGTTGATTGTTTGTTTTATAGGTTGTATAAAATAGTGATAGTTATGAATTGATTACTTTTATTTCTTTTATTAGTATCTTTATTGCAAAAAAAAACCATTCAAAGATACTTTTGAATGGTTTTTTGATTAAAAAGACTATAATTTTATCTTACAATAGTAATAGTTCCTTGTTTATATATCCAAGCACCCGGTTTTAAAGCATTTTGATATTGTGCTTTCCAAGCGTAAGTACCATCAGGAAGATTTAATCCGTATCTTTTGCCGTCCCATTTTTCACCTTGTCCATAAGCAATGAAAACAACTTCACCCCAACGACTATATACTTTGATTTCTAACTTGTATAAATCTCCTCCATAGATGTCCCAAGTATCGTTTAAGTTATCACCATTAGGACTAAATGCTGTAGGCAAATGTAATTCAGGTTCACAATCTACGGTTACGTTAAAAGTTATCTTTTTGACAGGACAACCGCTTTGTTCTTTGATTAAAACAGTATAAGAACCTGCATCACTTTCGTTTCTAATAGAAATAAATCTACCTGATGTTCCGTTTGACCATACATAAATAGGTGCATTGCCTGCGTTAATCAATGCTTGTTCTTCTAAGAAGGTCATTGCCTCTAAACGATAACCGATTGTAGAAGATTCTGGACAAACTTCGAGAGTATTAACAATGCTTTGAAAGCCGGGATTCTCTACTATTTTAATTGTTTTATTGATTGTATTAGTACAACCATTGGCAGCAGTAAATGTATATTGAATATTTACATTTTGATTGACTGCAAACAATGTAGGATTAAATATTGTAGTAGGTACACCTTGTATAAGCATTTGTCCACCTGTTGGAGTTGCTTGCAAAGTCAATGGATTGGCTTGTGAGCAGTATTCATCAGGCACATTAACGAAAGACAAAACAGGCAAAGCGTTGATAACATAATTAAAAGTAGAAGTTCTTTGACAACCTGTTATTGGGTCTGTGGCGGTAATGGATAAAGTCTGCGAACTTGCACCAACGGCTGCAGGAATAAAAGATGTTTGTGCTTGGTTGTCTATTGTTCCATTAGCATAAGTAATTTTTACAACAGGATTGACAGGTGTAAGTTGAGATACACAATAAGCAGCGATAATTCCTTGCCATTCTATTTGAGGCAATGGAAATACTTGCACGATTGCAGTAACCTCATTGAAACAACCTGCATCACTTGGGTCAATGTAAGTATATTTTACATTATAAGTACCTGTACCCAAAGTAGCTGGGTTGAATTGTGTTGCGTTTGTTCCGTTGATAGTGAAAGTTCCACCTACGGGAGTTGCCGATAATGCAACTGCACCATCACTTACACAATAACTTGTATTCAAGCCTACGATATTTACTGTTGGTTTTGATTGTATAGCAACAGTTTTTGATATTTGATTGCTACAACTATTGCCATCAGTATAATTATAAACGACTGTATAATTGCCTACACCTAATGTAGCAGGATTGAATTGTGTGGCAGTGATTCCGTTGATTGTAAATGTTCCACTTGCACGCGTTGCAGTCAAAGTAAAAGTAGCACTTGAAGTGCAATAAGTATCTTTTAGACTAACAAAAGCCAATACAGGCAAAGGATTAACGACTACACTTCTTATGGCGGTATTGTTACAACCGTTTCCGTCTGTAAAACTATAGATGACTGTATGTGTACCATTGCCTAATGTAGCAGGATTGAATTGTGTGGCAGCCGTTCCATTGATGGTAAAAGTTCCACCGACAGGTGTTGCAG
>JAAFHG010000343.1 GCA_013297585.1 Chitinophagales bacterium | reverse complement strand
TGTAGATGGCGGCGCAACAGTGATACGTTGGTTACGTTCATTAAACATCGCTTTTACACGACCGTAGTGCTGACCAGAAACCATCAAATCACCCTGACGTAACGTACCATTTTGTACAAGAATTGTGGCTACATAACCACGACCTTTATCTAAAGATGCCTCGATAATAGAACCAGTAGCTTCTTTTGCAGAGTTAGCTTTTACGTCTAGCAATTCAGCTTCTAGTAATATTTTTTCTAGCAACAAATCAACATTTAAACCTTGCTTAGCTGATAATTCTTGGCTTTGGAATTTACCACCCCAGCTTTCTACCAAAATATTCATACCAGCCAATTGCTCGTATATTTTTTGTGGGTTAGCACCGTCTCTATCAATTTTATTTACCGCAAATATCATTGGTACACTAGCTGCTTGCGAGTGACTGATAGCCTCTTTAGTTTGTGGCATCACCGCATCATCAGCAGCAACAACAATTACAGAAATATCGGTAACCTTAGCACCTCTGGCACGCATAGCCGTAAACGCTTCGTGACCCGGTGTATCTAAGAAAGTGATAGCCTTACCATTCGGTAATGTAACCTCGTAAGCACCAATATGCTGTGTAATACCACCGGCCTCACCTGCAACCACATTCGCATTACGAATATAATCTAGTAATGAAGTTTTACCATGATCGACGTGACCCATAATGGTAACAATTGGTGGGCGACTTTCATTGTCTTCCAATGCTTCTTCATCATTATCGTCATCTTCATCTATGTCATCAACACCTATAAACTCTACTTCAAAGTCAAACTCGCTTGCTACTAACTCAATTACTTCGGCATCAAGGCGCTGGTTAATACTTACCATAATACCTAAGCCCATACATTTACCAATAACATCTGCAAAACTTACATCCATTAAGTTGGCCAACTCACTTACGGTAACAAATTCTGTTACTTGTAGTTTGTTGTCATCACCACCCATTTCGTTTTGCGCATCAGCTGCTTCTTCACGTTTTGCACGGCGATATTTAGCCTTCAAGCTCTTACCTCTACCACCGCCACCACTTAGTTTGGCTTGTGTTTCCTTAATCTTATCTTGAATTTCTTTTGCGTCTATTTCTTTATCGTCTCTACGAGTAATCGGACGATTGTTACCACCAGTTGGTCTGTTACCGCCACCACCTTGAGGGCCACGGTTAAATCCGCCACCGCCTTGTGGGCCACGATTAAATCCACCACCACCTGCACCACCGCTACGGTTATTAGCAGGTACAATTGGTCTACTGTTGCCAGTGCCTGGTGCTTGAGGTGCTGGTGCTTGACCTTGGCCACCTCTATTAAAGCCACCACCTTGTTGTGGACCACGGTTTTGGAAATTTCCACCACCGCCTTGCTGGCCACCATAAGGCTGCGCACCGCCTACGCGTCTGTTATCTACAGGTATGCGTTTGCGTATTTTGCGTTCTTCTGCACTTAAAGGTTTTGGTCTAGTATCGCTATCAACTGGCAATTCAATTTTTCCTAAAATTTTAGGCCCAGTTAGCTTTTCAACTTCAATATTTTCAATTACAGGCGCAATTTCTTCAACTTGTGTGGGTGCAACTGGTGCTGCAATCACTTCTTGTACAGGGGCTTTTGCAACTGGTACAGGTTCAGCTATTGGCTTTGGTGCTTCAACCACTGGCGCTACAGTTGGTTCTACTTTTGCCACCACAGGTGCAGGTGCACTAACTGGTTCTTCTTTCTTTTTTACACCTTTTTTCGGTCTAGTAGAATTGTCTATAGCAGATAAATCTACCGTACCAAGTATTTTCGGACCTTCTAATTCTGGCGCCTCAATTCTTACAATTTCGTTAGTATCCTCAGGTTCAGCAACTTTTGTTTCTACAACAGGTGTAATTACAACCACTGGTGGTGGCGCTACCTCTACTTTTGGTGCTTCCACTACTACTGGTGGTGGTGCTACCTCTACTACAGGCGGTGGTGGCGGTGCAACCACTTTAGGTGCTTCTACCACTGGCTCTTCTTTAGGCGCAACTACCACAGGTGCTGGCTTCACAACATCTTTTCTAAAAGAGATTTCTTCCTCGTCTCTTCTTTTGCGCTCACTTTGCTGACCTTTAGGTATTTCTACCTGATCGGCTTTGTTTTTAGCCTGTTTATCACCTTGAAACTCAGCTTGTAAAGCACGGTACATGTCTTCAGTAAGCTTAGTTGTGGGCGTAAGACCATCCTTGTTAAAACCACGTTTCACTAAAGCATCCGTTAGGGTATCTTGACCCACGTTAAACTCTTTAGCTGCGGCTAATAACCTTGGTAATTTCAGTTCTGACATTCAGTGTTTTTAATTTGTCTTAAGTTTTAAGATACATTCTCTTAAAACCATTTTATATTTTTGTGAGACTAACATTTGCACTTTTATGTTGCTTTTGTTGCGTCGCACACTTGTACGTTTTGTTCTTTATTCGCCTACCTCTAGCGGTTAATTCCTAACTATGTTTAAAGTAACCTATTCACTCGTCATTTTATGCAAAAACTATGCGCTTTCTTCTTCTCTCTCAAATTCTTCTCTTACAATGCGTAATACATCGTTAATAGTTTCTTTTTCAAGGTCGGTTCTACGCTCAAGTTCTTCAGCCGTTAAGCTCAATACGCTCTTAGCAGTATCGCAACCCACACGTTTAAACTCGTCAATAATCCACATTTCAATCTCATCGCTAAATTCATCTAAATCAATATCAAACTCGTTGCTTACTTCTTCATCTTTTCTAAACACATCAATCTCGTATCCTGTTAATTCGCAAGCCAATTTAATATTTACACCACGACGACCAATAGCAAGCGATACTTGATCTTGCTCTAAATAAGCATCAACTTGCTTTTTATCCTCATCAATTTTCATATAGCTAATTTTTGCAGGCGTTAAGGAACGCTGAATTAGCAATTGATTATTTGTGGTATAGTTAATAATGTCAATATTTTCGTTTTTCAATTCACGTACAATACCATGAATACGGCTACCCTTCATACCTACGCAAGCACCTACTGGATCTATACGGTCATCGTAGCTTTCTACAGCAACTTTGGCTCTTTCGCCTGGGTCACGTACTATTTTCTTAATAGAAATTAGACCATCCATAATTTCAGGCACTTCTATTTCTAGCAACTTAGCTAAAAACAAAGGGCTAGTTCTAGATAAAATAATAACTGGGTTGTTATTTTTCAAGTCTACACGCTCAATTACAGCACGTGCATTTTCGCCTTTTTTAAAGTAGTCTTGTGGTATTTGTTCAGATTTTGGTAAAATCAATTCATTACCTTCTTCATCTAGCAACAACACCTCTTTTTTCCAAACCTGATAAACTTCGGCAGAAATAATTTCGCCTACACGTTCGTTGTATTTTTTAATTAATTCTGTTTTCTTCAAATCACCAATGCGGCTAGCTAAAGTTTGCTTAGCAGCTAAAATAGCTCTTCTGCCAAAATCCAGCATATCCATTTCTTCATACAACTCTTCACCCACCTCAAAGTCAGGCTCAATTTTAATAGCTTGTGTGTAAGCTACCTCAGCCAAAGGATCTATCACCTCACCATCATCAACAATCATTCTTCTACGAATAATTTCAAGGTCACCTTTTTCTGAGTTTACGATAACATCAAAATTATCGTCGCTACCGTATTTTTTACGCAACAAGGTTTTAAAAACATCTTCTACCACCTTCATTAACGTAGGTCTGTCAAGGTTTTCTGCTTCCTTAAAATCCTGAAAGGCATCTACTAAATTGATACTTGCCATACTGTTATATTTACAATGTGCGATGTATGATGTAAGTTAATGACATCGTAGAATCGCTTTTAAAATTTAATTTGTACTGTTGTCGTTTTGATATTTTCAAAAAGTATTTCTACTTGTGCTACCACTAATTTTTTACCTTTGCCTTCGCTTGTTTCTATGGTAATAGCGTTTTCTGCAACATCTAGTAAAACACCTGCTTTTACGGTTGCATCATTTAGTATTACTTCTACACCTCTACCAATATTTTTTTGGTATTGACGGTGCATCTTTAAAGGCTCTGTTATGCCAGGGCTAGATACCTCTAAGCTAAAATCGCCTTCAGGGTACATGCCTGCTTCTTCTACAAACTTGTACAATTGCCTGTTTATTCTCACGCATTTATCAATTGGTAAACCCGTGTCTGCATCTAAAAACACCTTGATATTATTGGTGGGTTTTATTTTTAACGACACCAAAAAAATCTCTGGATCATTAGCAATAA
>JAAFHG010000452.1 GCA_013297585.1 Chitinophagales bacterium | reverse complement strand
CAATTTTCTTCTTTTTAGAATTATTATCTAGCTTTTATTTAATTGATAATAAACTTCATTCCATCTCAACTCATTACGAATACTTTGTGTGGTTGAAGTAGCATTGATGTTAATGAACTCAATACCAGCAATATCTGCAAAGTCTTGCAAATGCTCGGCTGTTAAGTTTTGGCTATAACCTGTATGATGCGCACCACCTGCATAAATCCAACTAGCACAAGCTTGTTTCATATCAGGCAAAGGCTGCCACAATACTCTAGCTACAGGCAATTTTGGTAACGCTTCTTCAGCTTCTACGGCTATAACTTCATTTATTAATAGTCTAAAACGGTTGCCCATATCTATTAAAGAGGCGTTTAACGCAGCACCAGCAGCCACATTAAATACCAAGCGCACAGGATCAGCCTTGCCACCAATACCTAATGGATGAATTTCGCAGCTTGGTTTGTCTTTAGCAATAGAGCTACAAATTTCAAGCATGTGTGAACCCAAAACTTTAGAGTTATTTGGTTGAAAATGGTAGGTATAATCTTCCATAAAGCTATTACCACCAGCCAAACCTTGACCCATTACTTTCATAGCTCTTACCAATGCAGCGGTTTTCCAATCGCCTTCACCTGCAAAGCCATAACCTTTAGCCATTAAACGCTGAGAAGGTAAGCCAGGTAATTGCGCCATACCATGTAAGTCTTCAAACGTATCGGTAAAACCTTTGTAATTACCATCTTCTAAGAATTTGGTCATGCCAGCTTCAATACGAGCGGTTTCTATTAAAGATTGACGTTGCGCACCACCTTCTAGCAAAGCAGGTACAAGATTATATTCAGCTTCGTATTCTTTTACATAAGCTGCAATTGTAGCATCGTCAATTGCGTTAATTACTGCAACTAAATCACCAATACCATGTGTATTTACCGAGAAACCAAATTTCATTTCAGCCTCAACTTTGTCGCCATCAGTTACAGCTACATAGCGCATATTATCGCCAAAGCGCACAAATTTGGCACCTTGCATATCGTGCCAAGCACCTGCTGCACGCATCCAAACGTTAATACGTTCAAGCACTTCTTCATCTTGCCAATGGCCCACCACCACCTTGCGGTTAATACGCATACGGCTCATGATAAAACCAAATTCTCTATCGCCATGTGCAGATTGATTTAGATTCATAAAATCCATATCAATGCTAGACCAAGGAATATCTCTATTAAATTGTGTATGCAAATGCAACATGGGTTTTTGCAACGCTTTCAAGCCATTAATCCACATTTTTGCAGGCGAAAAAGTGTGCATCCAAGAAATAATACCAGCACAATTAGCCGTAGAATTCGCATCTCTACACACGGCATAAATTTCTTCTGGCGATTTTACTGTAGGCTTGTACACAATAGTAATGGGTAAAGCTTTTGTTTCATTTATAGCAGTAACAATGTGTTGCGAATGTTCTGCTACTTTTTTCAATGTTTCTTCGCCATACAAATCTTGGCTACCAGTTACAAACCAAATTTCTAATTTTTGAAACGTATTCATTGTTGTATTTTTTAGTATTTGTTAGTCAGCTTTTGTTTTTCAATGTTACATCGTTGCGTCGCACACTGCAACTGTTAGATGCTTTATTCAGCTTTTACCTTAGCGAATTATAAAACACGGGTAAAACGGATTTTATAGATAAAACGGATTTATTATTTTCAGTGAAAATCCGCCTAATCTGTGTTATCAGTGTTCCTATTGCTTATTGCCCATAATAACTATCTGGCCCGTGCTTGCGTTCAAAGTGCTTTTTTATCAATGCATCTTTCAATCTTGGCGCAGCCGAATTAATCTGTTCCGTTAGCAAAGCCATTTTAGCCACACATTCTAAAACTGCGCTATTATGTACTGCTTTATCAGCATTTTTACCCCAAGTAAAAGGCGCATGATTACCCACCAACACCATTTCAACTTCTTTATAATCTAAGCCCTTTTCCTTAAAGCAATTCATTATTTGAAAACCAGTTTCATGTTCGTAATTGCCTTTAATCATGTCATCGCTCATTGGCGCAGCACAAGGAATATCAACGGTTGTATAATCAGCATGTGTTGTACCAAAAATTGGAATATCTCTTTGGCTTTGTGCCCAAGCAGTTGCATAAGTAGAGTGGGTGTGTACAATACCACCAATTTTTTCCCAGTGCTTGTACAAAACAGCATGCGTTAATGTATCAGATGATGGACGCAATTTCCCTTCAATAGTTTTGCCATCAAAGTCAACAATCACCATATCTGCTGGTGTCAATTTTTCGTAAGCCACACCGCTTGGTTTAATTGCAAAAACGCCCAAACTTCTATCCGCTGCACTTACATTGCCAAACGTAAATAATACCAATCCTAGTTTAGGTAATTGCATATTGGCTTCGTAAGCCTCTTGTTGTATGTGTTCGTATTTGTTCATTTGTCTGAACGGGGATTTTGTAAGATTTGAATGATTTGTGAGATTATCTGTAAATGTTTTGTAGAAGTTTTTGCAAATGAAATTCTAATCATTTTAATCCAAATCATCCTACAAAATCATGGTTCAGACAAGTGCCTCAGATGCTTTACCTAGCGCTGTGTATTTCTCGTAACGTTTTTTATATAATTCTAGCTTAGCAGGATTTGGTTCGTAATACGCATCAAAACCTTGCCCCATAGCTGCCATTGCATCTTCAACTTTATTGTAAATACCAGCAGCAGTAGCAGCAAACATCGCAGCACCAGCAGCGCAAGTTTGTTCGCTTTTATGAATGCGAATCGGCATATTCATCACATCGCTCATCATTTGCATAATAAATGGCGATTTTTTAGCGACACCACCTAAACCAATTAAACCTTTTATAGGCACGCCTTCTTCAACA
This sequence comes from Chitinophagales bacterium, assembly GCA_013297585.1. GTDB lineage: Bacteria > Bacteroidota > Bacteroidia > Chitinophagales > Chitinophagaceae > Parasediminibacterium. The sequence continues at coordinate 361 of JAAFHG010000452.1, read as the reverse complement.
ACTCTGTCAACAATCTTCTTGGCACCAAAACAAGTTGCCTCAACCAAAGCCCTAAAAATGTGTGGTGCATCGCTACCAAGGTGCAAACCTGTAATAGTTGCTTTTAATGCTTGATTCGCATCAGGTGTCCGTCTACCATTTAACCAATCCACAGCTAGTAAATCATTTTCTGTCCAGTCTAGTTGTTCTGCTTCTTTGGTAAGTGTAGGTATAATATTATCTAGGGCTTCATTAATTAATTGTTCCTTAGTAGCTTCATCAATTAGCGAAGAACTTGCTAAAATATTTTTCAATGGCCAAGCCAATGTGTTACGCCACCAAGCGTATGTATCGCCAAATGCAGACTGGCCAGCTTCTAAAC
>JAAFHG010000536.1 GCA_013297585.1 Chitinophagales bacterium | reverse complement strand
GGTCAAACAGCGCCTCCGGGCCGTAGAATGGGTCACGCAGGAGCTATCATTGGCGGTGCAGATGATACAGCAGAAGCAAAAATGAAAATCATGGCAGAATGTGGTATTCACGTAGTTGCTAGCCCAGCAGATATTGGTAAAACAATGGCTGCCGCATTATTAAATAAGTAGTTTTTTAGTGAGATGAATAAAAGCTAAAAGCCCTTGCAATTGCAGGGGCTTTTTTCATTGAATTAGTTGTTTACTTTACAAATAGCTGTTTGAAAATAACTAATAAAGGCTACTGAAAGTAAATTAAGGAATTGGTTGTTTGAATTAAATTTACCCATTAAAGCTGCAAATGATAAAAGTCGATTAGCTTTAATTTGTACCATAAAAAGAAACAATAGCAAATTTTAAACAGACGCTTAATATTGGCGAGATTATTGCCTTTATAATAAAGTTGTATAACAAATGCAATAACTTTAACCAATGCAAGTAGAACAAGAAACCTCTTTTTTTAAAGAAAGCCGACAACAGCTTGAACAGTATGTGCAAGACAGAGTGCTATTGCTAAAGCTGCAAATGGTAGAGAAAGTGTCGCAGTTAATAGCACTTATTTTTACAGGACTTACATTGGCATTATTAGCCTTTTTTGTATTGCTGTTTTTAAGCATTATGGCTGGCTATTATTTTGCAAGTATTACAGGTAGCTTATACATTGGTTTTGGTATCGTATCGCTATTTTACATCAGCATATTTGTTTTAATCATTTCTTTTAAAAAAAGGGTGATTGAAAAATATATTATTGATGCGGTAATTAAAATATTCATGGATAAAACTGATAGCGATGACGACGACGAAAATTAATTCAGTACAATCTCTAAGCGAGTTACAAGCTGAAATAAAACAGGTAAGGAGCCGCATTAAAACAAGAGAAGCCGACCTTGAAAAACGTTGGCATAAACTACCTGAAGAATCGTTGAAAGCAGCCATGGGTGCAGTACTACCTGCATTTATTAACGATAAAATTGCAGGCGGTACTTGGCAGGTAGTAAGAGCAATAGGTAGTTTTTTGTTTAATAAGCATAAAGACGGTGAAGCACAACCTTATTGGAAAGAATTGTTAGCTTCTTCGGCGCAAAAATTTGGATTATCTGCTGTTTTAAAATTGGTATTAGGCTTTGTAAAAAGATAATTTATTGCACAGGTTGTAATTTCAAAACTTCTTTCATAAATTTTTCAGTTTCTAGTATTACACCTGCCACATCTTTCGATTTAATGGGTGAGCCAAGCACGTGATTTTCCGTGTTAGGCATTGCCACGGCTCTTTTTAAATCTGCGGATGTACCTAATGTTGCCATCATTTCTTTTATGGCAGATACTTTTACAACAGGGTCTTGATGTTCCTCGTCTTTGTAGTAGTAAAGTGCTAATGTGGGTTGCTTCACAGCTTTAAAAGTAGCCTCTGTCATAGTTGTTTCAAGCAATTCTTCTAATGCTACTGCAGCTTCTAAACGATATGGCGAGTTCCAATATTTTAAGTATTCAGTAGTAGTGTCAGCAGGTACTATGTAGTTGCCTTTCTTTACTTTTCTAGCAATTTGTAAGCCCCAAGGATTATTCAACAACCATGCTTTTGAATCGTTGATGGCAACATTTGGTGAGTACAAAATTAAACCTGCCACATCATTAGGAAACATAGCCGCAAGTTTAAGTGCCAAAGTGCCGCCAGTAGAAGTACTCATCAGAATTACTTTTTTACCCAATTGCTTACCAATAGCCAAGGCTTCTTTACCACTTTGCCAATAATTATCAGCCGTTAAGTTAATAAGCTGCTCTATTGTATCTATACCATGTTCTGCTAAGCGACTTAGGTATAAGTTGCAACCAAATTCTTTGGCAATTGTGCTATGTGCAGGATTACCTTCTTCTTGGCAAGCGCTAAAACCATGTAGGTAAACAATGGCGTATTCTGTAGGTTGTCTTAAACTATCTTTCCAAATAATTCTTGCCTGGTTGTTCGGCTTTATTTTGTGCGTCGCTTCAATATTATCTACATAATTGTCAATACCCGAAGCGCTTGACGGTACTGATGGCAATCGTGTATCGTAAGTTGGCGTTGCAGGATGCGGCCCAACCATGTACACAATGATTAAAGTAGCTACAAGCGTTAGCAATATTTTCATCCACCATTTCATAATTGGTAATTTTTTAGGAGTTAAGCAATCGTTAGTTATGCAGCTATTATTTGCTGCTAATATGTCGTTTTAAATAGCTATTATAATCAGGAATAATGGCTTCGTATTCTTCGTGCATAAAAGGGGATGTCATAATAAAATCTGCTGTTGAGCGGTCGCAAGCCATAGGAATATTCCATACAGCACATAAGCGTAGCAAGGCTTTTATATCAGTATCGTGCGGTTGCGCTTCCATAGGATCCCAAAAAAATATCACAATATCAATATCACCTGTGGCTATTAAACTACCTATTTGTTGGTCACCACCAAGTGGGCCACTTAAAAACTTTTTTACTGGCCTGTCTAGCGCTTCTTCCACCATTTTACCCGTGGTGCCTGTGGCAAATAATTCGTGACGAGCAAGTACGGTTTTATTAAAAATTGCCCATTGGCTCATTTCATCTTTTTTATGATCGTGGGCTATTAAAGCAATACGCTTACGTGCACTTAGT
>JAAFHG010000260.1 GCA_013297585.1 Chitinophagales bacterium | reverse complement strand
GAATGGCTCACGTGGCACAGGCACACCAACGTTTACGCCTATCATACCTGCACTTGCACGGTCAATAATGTAACGAGCCGCACCACCATTTTGCGTAAATACACTCGCTGCATTACCATAAGGATTGGCGTTTTCTATAGCCAATGCTTCGTCCACTGTTTGCACACGTGTAATGCCAATTACAGGTCCAAAAACTTCTTCTTTGGCAATGTTCATATCAGGCGTTACATAGTCAATAACTGTAGGACCAACGTAAGTACCACCTTCTTTACCTTCTACTTTTGTATTACGACCATCAACGAGAATTTTAGCACCTAGTTGTTCAGCTTCTGTAATAAATTGTTCTATGCGCTCTTGCGATGCTTTGTTAATAACAGCACCTAAATTTTTTCCAGGAATTATCTTTCTAGCTTCTTCACAAATCTTCTCTATAATATGGTCTACATTACCTACAGCTACCATAGCTGATGCAGCCATACAACGCTGACCAGCACAGCCACTCATAGAGGCAGCAACGTTTTGAGCTGTCATAGCAGGTATCGCATCTGGCAAAACCATCAGGTGATTTTTTGCACCGCCTAAAGCTAAGCAACGTTTATAATTATGTGTAGCACGTTGGTACACAATTTTGGCAACTTTGGTAGAGCCAACAAAAGAAACCGCTTCAATATCTGGATGATCGCAAATAGCTTCAACAATATCAGTATCGCCATGCACCACACTAAACACGCCATCTGGCAAGCCAGCTTCTTTTAATAATTCGGCAATTTTACCACAGCTTAAAGGTACTTTTTCTGATGGTTTCATTATCATGCAATTTCCCAAAGCAATGGCATTTGGGATGGTCCAATTAGGCACCATTGAAGGAAAGTTAAATGGAACAATAGAAGCCACAACACCAAGTGCTACTTTCTCGGTTCTACACTCAACACCACGGCTCACTTCAAGCACTTCACCTGTAACCAATTGCGGTAGTGAGGTAGCAAATTCTGTCAACTCAATGCATTTTTCTATTTCTGCTACCGATTCGCTATAGATTTTGCCGTTTTCTTCGCTACACAATTCTGATAGTTCTTGCAAATGTTTTTCAAGCAAGGTTTTGTATCTAAAAAATACTTGCACACGTTCTTTAATAGGCGTTTTGCTCCACGCAGGAAAAGCAGCTTTAGCAGCGGCCACGGCTGCGTCTAAATCTGCACTTGTTGAGCAGGTCATTTCTGATAACAATTCACCATTAACAGGTGAGATAACAGGTATTGTTTTAGTAGACGAAGCATCTACAAATTGGCCGCCTACATAATTTTGAATTCTACTATACTTCATTTGTTCGCTTAATTTATTATTTTTAGCACAATGGCAATCGTTTAGAATAGATGTTTTATTAGCGTATGATAACGGCTAAAAAAAATTTAAGAATTGAATTTAGTGCATTAATTTTAGAATTACCAATAAATATTTGCAGTCTTTTTATAAAATAGCCAAATATTTATAAAATATGAAGCTGCGAATTTGTATATATTTACTACCTCTTATAAGCCTAACTATGGAAAAAAATAGAGCCAAATCGAAGACGGATATACATTTAGATGAGATGGATTTTGCTATCTTAAACTACCTGCAAGCAGATGGTAGGACATCGTTTACAGTAATTGCAGAAAAATTAGATGTCTCTATCGGTACCATACGCACAAGGTTTAACAGATTACTTGAAGAAAAGGTAATAAGCATTATTGGCAGGGTTGACCCAGCAAAAGTTGGTTTTAGATGCTATGCACATATTGCAGTATTTATAAGGCCAGCAACCTTAAAAGAGCAAATTGCCCAAGCCATTGCAGCCATGCCTGAAGTAAGCTTTTTAGCAGGTACTTCGGGTGATTATGACTTAGAAGTTGATGTAATGTGTAGAGATAACGACCACCTCGAGCATTTTATTAATGAAATTTCTAAGGTAGAAGGTATTTTTCAAACTAAAACTACCATATATTTTAAAGTATACAAATACGCTCAACCAGAACTTGGCTTGCTAGACCATTAATTTCTCAAAAATGGTTTGAGACTTTTAACAAATACTTGACTTTGTAATATGAGTAATAAATCCATAACTTGACTCCTCAAATAACACACCCAATTACAAAGCCAAACCACATTTATGGAAGCCCACACCCAATTGCCACTTACAAGATTAAGTTGGTATTTTTTGCTTGCAGCTATTGTATTTTCAACCGCTTGCAACAGAACTAAAAAGCTTGTACAAATTGACCCCGCATTTAGCAAGTACATAGAAGCTTACACTTCTGGTACAGTGTCTAAAAAAAGTGCTATTCGCATTCAGCTTGCTACCGATGCGAGTGTTACACATGCTGTAAACGAACCTATCTCAAAGAAACTGTTTTCTTTCTCACCATCGGTAGAAGGTAAAGCATATTGGATAGATGCTAGAACCATAGAATTTAAGCCTGACAAGGATTTGAATGTAAATACATTGTACGAAGTTGCATTTGAGCTAGATAATGTAATTGATGTACCTAACCGCTACAGCACCTTTAGGTTTAATGTAGAAACGATTAAGCCATCCTTTCAAGTTGAAGAAAATGGCTTGAAAGCTGCGGGTAAAAATGCCATGGCCCTTGCAGGTCAAATAACAACAGCCGATATAGAAACAAGTGCTGTAGTTGAGCAACTATTAAAGGCTGATATTAATGGTAGTTATCAAAAAATTACATGGCAACACAATGAAGTAAATAAAACACATGCTTTTACCATAGATAATATTGCTAGAACCACCATTGCACAAACATTATCGCTTAGTTGGGATGGCCAGCCACTCAACATTACTTTAAAAGATAGTAAAGACATTGTAGTACCTGCTATTGGCGATTTTAAAGTGTTAGATGTACGTGTTATTCAAGATGATGAGCAATATGCTTTGGTGCAATTTAGCGACCCATTATCTATTGCACAATCATTAGAAGGCTTAATTGGCATTAGTGGTCAAGAGGCCTTAAGCTATACCATTTTAGGTAGCGAAGTAAAAGTATACGCACCAGTAAAATTGGATGGTAATTATACCGTATCAATTAGCGGAGGCATACAAAATCAATGGGAAGACAAATTGGCCAAAGGCTATACAGCCAATGTGTTTTACGAGAATAGATTACCCTCTGTAAGCATTGCTGGCAAAGGCGTGATATTGCCTAACAGTGGTGGTAAAATTGTGTTGCCATTTGATGCTATAAATCTTAAAGCAGTTGACATCTCTATCATTAAAATTTATGAGAACAACATTGCACAATTTTTACAAAGTAATAAGCTAGATGGTGAAGGTTACGAGCTAAGAAAAGTAGCCAAACCAATTGTACAAGCTACTGTAAAACTTGATGAAGACAAGAGCATGAATCTGCACAAGAAAAACAGATTCTCGCTAAGTTTAGATAAATATATTCATACAGAGCCAGGTGCTATTTACCGCATCCACATTGCGTTTAGACCAGAATATTCTTTATACGCTTGCACTACTGCTGACAAAGCCATTGAAAATGAAGAAAACGATAATTATTATGATAATGAAGATGGCCAAGTAGATGATGATGATGAGTTTTGGCGACGCTATAGTGATAGCTATCCTTATGGCTATAATTGGGAACAACGTAACAATCCTTGCAGCAAAGGCTACTACAATAGCGAACGCTTTGCAAGCAGAAATATTCTCTCTACCAATATTGGCTTAACAGCTAAACGTGGTAATGATAATAGCTTGTTTGTAGCTGTAAATAATATTATTACTACAGATCCAATGCAAGATGTAGAACTGCAAGTGCTAGACTATCAGCAGCAAGTAATTGGCAAAGCCAAAACAAATAGCGATGGTATTGCAATGATTGACATTAAGCGAAAACCATTTTTGTTAGTTGCCAAAAAAGGCACCGAAAAAAGCTATCTAAAACTAGATGATGGTAGCTCTTTAATGCTATCAAAATTTGATGTTGCTGGTGCAGAAATTAAGAACGGCATTAAGGGTTTCATATTTGGTGAGCGTGGTGTATGGCGGCCTGGTGATAGCTTATTTTTAAGCTGCATTATTGAAGATAAAACAAACAAGCTACCGAAAGATCACCCAATAGAATTACAGTTAATTTCGCCAAGAGGGCAATTGTACAAACGCATTGTAAAACCTAATGCTGAAAGCGGCTTTAACGTATTTAAACTAGCTACAGATGCAGATGCACCAACAGGCAACTGGACTTGCAGAGTAAAAATAGGGGCTGCCACTTTCGATAAAAAATTGAAGATAGAAACAGTGATGCCAAACCGTTTAAAAATCAACTTAAACTTCAATGGTCTTACCGCACTTGGTAAAAATACTACTACCACAGGCACACTATCAGCAGCTTGGCTATTTGGTGCAAAAGCTCAGAACTTAAAAGCTAAAGTAGATGCGCAGTTGTATAAAAAAACAACCACGTTCGATAAGTTTAAAGACTACGTGTTTGACAATCCTACTACCGCATTTACCACACAAAGCAAAACCATTTTTGATGGTAGCTTAAATGCTGAAGGTACAGCAGCGGTAAGTCCTTCTTTTGAAGCAGGTACTGATGCACCTGGTATGTTATTGGCTAACTTGGTGGTAAAAGTGTTTGAGCCCGGTGGCAATTTTAGTATTGATAACATTGCATTGCCTTACCATCCTTATACATCGTATGCGGGTGTACACGTGCCAGAGAGTAAAGACAACTGGGGCTATATAGAAAGTGGTAAACAACAACGCTTTGATATTGTAGATGTAAATACGGATGGTCAGCCTACTAATGGCGCTACTAACTTAGAAGTTACCCTTTATAAAATTCAATGGCGCTGGTGGTGGGATAACAGTGGTGAAGGTTTAAGCAATTTCACACAAGACAATTATAACAAACTCATCAATAAACAAACCATTACAGCTGCAAATGGTAAAGCCATTTACACAGCAAACTTTAATGATGATGATTGGGGTAGATATTTGATTTTAGTAAAAGACACAAGAAGCGGCCACACTACTGGTAAAACCTTTTATGTAGATAATGATGGCTGGCGCAGCCGTGGCAATAATGACGATGCGTCTGCTGCTACCATGTTATCTTTTAGCACCGATAAAGAGAAATACAATGTGGGTGAAAAATGTACGCTTACGATTCCTTCTGGTAAAGGTGGCAAAGCGTTAATCAGCATAGAAACTGGCAGTAAAGTGCTTAAAACATTCTGGACAAATACCGAAGCAGGACAAACCAAATATTCGTTTACAGTAGATAAAGATATGAGCCCAAATGTGTACGTAAACGTAAGCTTAATACAACCACATGCACAAACCATAAATGACTTACCGATAAGAATGTATGGTGTAGTACCTATTTTGGTAGAAGATAAAAACACCATTTTAAAGCCAGTTATTAAAATGGCTGATGTAATACGGCCAGAGCAAAACACCACTATCAGCGTGAGTGAAACCAATGGTAAGCCAATGACCTATGTGATTGCAATAGTAGACGATGGCTTATTAGATTTAACGCATTTTACTACACCTAACCCTCACCAATATTTTTATGCCAAAGAAGCTTTAGGCGTAAAAAGTTGGGATGTTTACGATTATGTAATTGGCGCGTGGAGCGGCGAGCTTGAACGCATCCTTACCATTGGTGGTGATGCCGATGGTGCAGCTTCAAAAACAAGAAAGGCCAATCGTTTTAAACCTGTGGTGCGCTTTCTTGGGCCATTTACTACTAGTGGTGGTAGCCATGCACATAGCTTTACTTTACCGCAATACATGGGTAGCGTTCGTGCCATGGTAATCGCTACAGGCAATGGTGCTTATGGTATGGCTGAGAAAACGGTTACAGTGAAAAAGCCTTTGATGATGTTGGCTAGTTTACCAAGAGTACTTGGCCCTACAGAAGAGTTTAAAATTCCAGTTACCATTTTTGCAACGGAAAATACTATCAA
>JAAFHG010000671.1 GCA_013297585.1 Chitinophagales bacterium | reverse complement strand
GAGGTAGCTTTTTAACCACTTATGTACAAAGACGCATAGAAGCGACCGCTTACAATAAAAAAATACCTTATTAAAAAGACCTACGTACCAAAATAAAAAAGCCGCACCAGACAATTATCTGTTGCGGCTTTTTTCATAGGATATGTTATAATATTATCGTTGTACTACTTGAGATCTTAAAGATTCTAGTACTGCACCTACTCTACCAATTAAGTTATTAGGTAAACCATTTTTTTGTGCCCCTACCACTACATCGGCAATAAATGCATCCATAGCAGCATTATTTGCCTTACCATTCATTCTTGCATTTTGTGCTGGATCGTGTGCAGCAATCATATTTTTACCACTGTAGGTGTAACTTTTAGCACCAGTACCTACCGCTAAAAAGTCGGTTAAGGTTTTGCTTAATGCAGCAAAGCCAGACAAATTACCTGCGCCTACTTCATTTAATAAAGGCTGAAAGTAACCATTGATTCTATTGTCAGCTGCAATAACAAAAATGGTACTGTCAACTACAGAGCGAATGCCTAAACGACCTTGTTCAATCATCACACCAGCAGATGCTCTTGGATCTTGTACCATTTTGGTACCACCTAAAGAATCGTACAATGATAAAGTGGTAGTTGCAGGTGCATCATCTTTTTTGCAAGATGCAACTAGCGAAACGATGGCAACAAACGCTGTTAAAGCGGTAAATAAACTTGCTTTTTTCATAATTGTGTTTTTTGATTAAAGACGTGATTTAAGATAGTTATATAGTTTGGCGCCAGTAGTTTCTACTACAATAGGGCAACCACTGTTAAGTTCATCTGCTGTGGGGGTAAATCGTTTTGCTTGGTAATGCAAGCTGTTACTTAAACTAGTTACTACATTGTTAGCGTTAGTTTGCGAAGGATAAAAACCAAAAACGGCAATATTGGTAGCAGGATTGCACAACACATACTGAATACCTTTTTGCTGGTAAAGCCACTTTGTAATACTTACCGAATCTTTAGGTGTAATGGGTTGTTTAAAATCTATTCTAGCTACGGTTAGTTGTGCATTATCTATGTGTTTAGGTCTAGTAACAATGTAAATGTGTACCGCCAAAACAACTACCAATACCAAAAAGGTAATGCCACTTACTTTTAAAAAGAGTTTAAAGAATTTGCTTTGCATAATAAGATGTTTTAGAACAGTTAATGCGCTTTGCTGACAGTTCTATGACATATACGGCAACTTATTGTGCATGGATTTTAGGATGTATAATTTTTTTGAAAAAAGATTGCTAGGTAATGTGTGTAAATAAAAAGTGTTGGTTTTAGGTAATGATTATTGGTAAGCCTAGCTAAAAAACGCACATTTTGTCAGTAAGCAAATGCAAGTGTAGAAAGCATTTCTGCCATAAAAAATGGCGATTGTAAGTAAAACTGAAAATTTGGCTTACAACTGTTCAGTGGCACAGAAATCGCTTACTTGAAAAAAAAATTAATTCATTAACGTTTAAAATTAATAATTATGGCTTCTAAAAAGCTTAACATCACCCCACTACACGATAGAGTGATAGTAAAAGCAGCTGCTGCTGAAGAAAAAACTGCTGGTGGTATCATTATACCTGATACTGCTAAAGAAAAACCACAACGTGGTGTAGTTGTTGCCGCTGGTTCTGGTAAAAAAGACGAGCCAATGACTGTTAAAGTTGGTGACAATGTATTGTACGGTAAATATGCTGGTACTGAAATAGCTGTTGAAGGTCAAGATTTATTGATCATGAGAGAGAGCGATATTTTGGCGATAGTTTAGTTAGCCCCTAACCCCAGAAGGGGAATAAAGAGCTAAACGTTCAAGTGTGCGACGCAACGAAGTTTAATTTTTAACTGAAAGCTGGTCACAAAAACCTTAATTACTAATTCTTAATTGAATAAAAATGGCAAAACAAATTTTCTTCGACATCGAAGCAAGAAATAAGATGAAAAAAGGCGTGGACACTTTGGCCAACGCTGTAAAAGTAACTTTAGGCCCTAAAGGCAGAAACGTAGTTATTGAGAAAAAATTTGGTGCACCACAAGTAACTAAAGATGGTGTATCTGTTGCAAAAGAAATTGAACTAGAAGACCCAATTGAAAATATGGGTGCGCAAATGGTGAAAGAAGTAGC
>JAAFHG010000705.1 GCA_013297585.1 Chitinophagales bacterium | reverse complement strand
GACTGACAATAGAAATGATGGAGGAATTTAATAAAAAAACAGCCATTGTTTACAATACTATTCAACTTTATAGACACGATAGATTGAAATTTCTAGAACTATCGCACAAAATAGCCAAACAAAGAGATTTTATATTAGGCGTAAAGCTTGTACGTGGTGCGTATATGGAAAAAGAACGTAGACGTGCTACCGAAAATAATTATGTAACGCCTATTCAACCTAATAAAGAGGCGTCGGATATTGACTACAATAAGGCAATAGATTTTTGCATTAGCAATATAAATAATACTGCTTTTATAGTTGCATCGCACAATGAAGCTAGTAACTTGCTGACAGTTAGCTTGCTAGAAAGTAACAACTTATCAATAAATCATCCACATGTACATTTTTCTCAGCTTTATGGCATGAGTGATCACATTACTTTTAACTTGGCTAAGGCAGGTTGTAGTGTAAGTAAGTACTTGCCTTTTGGACCAATAAGGGATGTAATACCCTATCTAATGCGCCGTGCACAAGAAAATAGTAGTGTTAGTGGACAAACTGGTAGAGAATTGGGGTTGATAAAAAAAGAATTAGCAAGAAGAAAAACTGCTTAATTAAATAACAAGGCTTTTAGAAATAGCTTCTATAATATCTGGAATTAACTCAAATTCGGTGGACTTATCTATAAAGAACTCTGCACCAAGTTCCATACATATTGGTTTGTAATAATCAACCGACTGATTGGTAACCATCATTATCTTTATTTTTGGGTATAGCTGTTTTATTTCTTTTAAAAGCTCTATGCCATTTTTTCTTGGCATATTAATATCTAACAATATCAATTCAGGCTTTTGTGTACTTAGAAATTCTAGTGCTTCTATACCATTAGTGGCAATATCCACTGTATTTACACACAATATTTCAGAAAGTATTTCTTTCATTCTCGTGAGTATAGTAATTGAGTCGTCAACAAGAAGAATATTTATTTTTTTGGTTGGCATTTGGGGCATTTGACAAAAATTCGATAATCGAAATAAAAAAGTAAATACACCTAATGGTGTATTTACAATAATTTAGTAATGATTAGATTCGGATAATTGGCAGGATATAGATGTTAAAACGGCTTAGGCTATTACAAAGAACGAACTAAAAACTTATGCTACTTGTAACTGTTACTACAATTTACAAGTAGTAGTATTACTACATTTTTTTAAAGAGCTACTAAATAATACCTTTATTAAGTGCATATTTTGTAATATCAGCATTGCTATCTACACTCATTTTCTGCAAAATTCTTGTTCTGTAGGTACTTATAGTATTTACGCTTAATGATAAGCGCGAAGCTATATCAGAGATTTTATACCCCTCTGCAATCATCTTCATAACATCAAACTCTCTGTTAGACAATTGCTTATGTGGCTGATTTTCTATAGGTATGTCACTATTGTTATCAATTAATAAGTCGGCAATTTCTTGTGTAATGTATTTTCTACCAGCAGTAACAGTTTTAATTGCAAGTATCAATTCATCTGAGGCACTTTCTTTAGTAATGTACCCATGAGCACCAGCTTTTAGTGCTCTTATTGCGTAGTGCTCTGCTGGATGCATACTTAACATTACTACGGGAATTTTTGGCGCCAGATCTTTTATCAGTTGCATTATCTCTAGACCACTACGACCCGGCATAGATATATCACAAATTATAATATCCCATTGTTGTAACCCTAATTTCCGCAACAATATGGCGCCATCTTCTGCTTCTACAATAATAGCTTTTGGATAAGCGTCTAGAATTATCATCTTTAAGCCTCGTCGTACCACATTGTGATCATCACCAATTAATATTTTCATCTACGCTAAATAATTTATACCAAAGGCACTTTTATTGCAATTTTCGTTCCTTTACCTGCCTTACTTTCTATATCAAAAATACCATTTATCATTATTACACGTTCCTTCATGCCTAATAAGCCAAAGGTTCTGTTTGTTTTACTTTCTTCAAATCCGTCACCATTATCTATTATTGTA
>JAAFHG010000330.1 GCA_013297585.1 Chitinophagales bacterium | reverse complement strand
TCTACTTGTATCGGTAAGCCATATTTATTAGCTTTTGCTTGTAAAATGCCTTCTGCCAAAGGACTGCGACAAATATTGCCCAAACACACCATTAAAATTTTCATTTGGCAAATATAAATGGCTGATGGTTTTGTTAAATTTTCAAGAAAATTGCTTGTTGAATTCTGAAATATTTTTACGCTTATGGAAATTTCAAGCCCTTGCATCTTCAATAAAAATTATTTTATGGCTAATCTTTTATCAAATAACATGTCTGGTACATCCGCCGAAATCAAAAATCATTATATTGCCACCTCAGTTTTTGAAGAAAGTGAAATGGAAAATGAATTTCGACAACATTCGGCAGGTAAAATTGCTAAAAAAGCATTTGAAATTACACGTGCTGTTTTAATACTAGGTATAGGCTGCTTTTTACTTTTGGGCGACAAATACCATGTGCTAATGGTGCAGGCAATAGACCCAATATTAAAATACGGTTTTGGTGGTATAAGTATATTATATGGTAGTTTTAGATTGTATCGTGGTATAAAGGGAGATAATTACTTATGAAACAGTGTTTTGCATGGTTTGCGTTAGTAACTTGTATTTGCAGTTGTAGCACAAGTGGTACTAAAAAAAATATTTCAACCGATACTTTTGAGAGTGGTAAAATAAACATAAGTGTAGATGAAAGTTTTAAGCCTGTAATTGAAGAGCAGATTAAGGTATTTGAATCTACTTACCCTAAAGCTAAAATTGTTGCGAGTTACAAATCTGAGGTTGCATGTTTTAAAGATTTGCAGGGTGATAGTACAAGGATGATTATGGTGGCAAGAGGGCTTAATGAAAATGAAGAACTATACTATAAAAATACGCTGAAATTTGTGCCTAATTATACCGATGTAGCTTACGATGCAATAGCGGTAATAGTTAATAAAAATGGAAGCGACAGTGTATTTACATTAACCAACTTACGTGACATATTAAGCGGTAAACGTAATGTTACAGCGGTAATGGATGGTAAAAATGCCACTAGTACAGTAAGATATTTGCAAGATAGCTTACTAAAGGGAAATGCTTTTGGTGCCAATGTAGTAGCTGCAAAAAACAGTGAGGATGTAATAAATATTGTAGCTAAAACCGAAAATGCTATTGGCTTAATAGGGATGAGTTGGGTAGGTGATAAGTACGACGAAAAGCAGCAAGCGCAGTTAAAAACCATTAAACTAGCCTTGGTAGAATGTACTATTTGCAAAGATGGCGAATTTGCAAAGCCATCACAGGCCACTATTACATACTTACAATATCCTTTGGCACGTCCCTTGTATTATATTGTAAAAGAAAATACAACACAGTTAGGATTATCTTTTGCAAATTTTATGAGTGGCGAAAGAGGGCAGTTAATATTTAGAAGGGCTTTTTTAGCTCCAGCAAAAATTAGTTTTAAAAAACGATCAAGCAACATAAAAACAGATGATTAACAATTCTAAAACAAGACACATGAAGAAGGTAATTACTTTGCTGTTTGCAGCTATTGTTACTGTAAGCGGCATAACGGCTCAAACACTAGCCGAGGGTATTAAGTTTTTAAACTACAACAAAAACAAGAGCGCTACCGATGTGTTTAAGAAATTGTACGATGCCAATTCAAAAGATCCCCAAACAATTTATTGGTATGGTCAATCCATGCTTGCAAATGAAGATGTAAAAGGTGCAAAAAATTTATATCAAAAAGCCTTGCAAGAAGGTGTAAACGATGCTTGGATTTTAGTAGGTATGGGGCATGTAGAAATTGAAGAAGGTGGCGATATGAATGCTGTAAAACAAAAATTTGAACAAGCAATAACACAGTCAACAGAAACAAAGGGTAAAAATAAAAACAAACCCAATCCTGCTATTTTAAATGCAATTGGCCGTGCAAATGCTGATGGAGGTAGTAAACAAGGCGACCCAACTTATGCAATTGATAAATTAAAGCAAGCAGCAGCTTTAGATATATCAAATCCCGATATTATGATAAATATGGGTGTAAACTATCTAAAACTTGGCGGTGACCAAGGTGGTGAAGCCGTAAAAGCTTATCAAGACGCTATTACACGTGATCCAAAAAATGCGCTTGCCATGTTTAAAACTGGCATGATTTACAAAAGTCAAGATAATAAGCAACTATTTGAACAATTTTTTACAGATGCAAATGCCGCAGACCCTGCATTTCCGTTAAGCTATGCAGCGTTGTACGATTATTATTCAAACAAAGACGTAAATAAAGCAAGAGAAAATATTGAAAAATATATTCAGTATGCTGATAAAGATTGCAAAACAGATTTCTTGTATGCAGATTACTTATTTAGAGCTGGTAAATACCAAGAAAGTTTAGAAAAAACGAAAGCTATGGAAAGTGGTGAATGCAAAGCTTTCTATCAAATACCTTTATTATATACCTACAATTACGATCGCTTAGGCGATAGTATTCAAGCAAAAGTGAATATTGAAAAATACTTTGCAACAACACCAAAAGAAAAACTTACAGCTTCTAACTATGATATTGCTGTGAAAATATTTTCTAAGTTTCCTGGTAGTGAAACCGTTGCTGTAGAATACTTACAGAAAGCAATTGATAATGATACAAGCGTAGCAAACAAAGTAGCTTTTGCTAACCAAGCGGCGGAAATTATGGGTAAAGCCAAAAATTATAGCGAGCAAATAAAGTGGTTGCAAGCTGCGGTAAAGTTTAAAGGCGGTAGTATGAGTGAGTTTGATTTTTTCAAATTAACAAATACAGCTTTTACAGCTAAAGAATATGGCTTAACAATGGAATTGGCCAAAAAGTATATAGAAGCTTTTCCTACAAAACCACAACCATATTCGTTTAATGTACGTGCAGCAAAAGCAATAGATACCGCAGTGACATTGGGTACAGCAGTTGAACCTATTGTGTTACAAAATGATTATTTACTAAAAGATACGGTGAACTTAGATAAAAATAGAAGAACATTATATAATAATTATTATTACTTGTTACAGTACAACGTCTATGTTATCAAGGATATTCCAAAGTCTCAAGAACTTGTAGAGAAAATGTTGGCACTGTATCCAGCAGCGGGTACTGAAGAAAATAAATATGCTACACAAACAAAAGAAGCTTTAGAAAAGGCTGTAGCTAAGCCTGGCGCTAAAAATCCACCTGCAAAAACTGCTGGTCAATAAAAAAATTATAGAAATAAACTCCTCTACACTGGGGAGTTTTTCTTTTTGTATCAATCACAGCCTTATTTTTGCGACTTACTAAATCAACCCTATGAATTGGTTTCCTTTTTTGTTAGATATGGCAGATTCTTCGGCAGCTAGTTATTTTCCTATTGGTATACAATTATTATTTGCAGCAGGCTTTGTTGCAATAATGATTGGTATGTCTGCATTAGTTGGCCCAAAGCGTAAAACAAGTGACAAATTAGAAACATTTGCAAGTGGTATAGAAACACATGGCGATGCTCGTCAACCAATGGCTATTAAATATTTTTTAGTAGCAATATTATTTGTGTTGTTTGATGTAGAGGTGATTTTCTTTTATCCATATGCGGTTAATTTTCGAGCATTAGGTTGGGATGGATTTTTATCTGTATTAATGTTTGTAGGCTTTTTCTTGATAGGGTTTATTTATATTATTAAGAAAGGAGCTTTAAACTGGGAAGATTAAAATAATGTGCTGATTTGCTAATTAGAATGATGTGATAATAAAAACATTTCTAAACTTCAAACGTTTACTCCATTAGCAAATTATCGAATTATCAAATTATCAAATTAAAAATATGCGTCCGGTACGTTTTAATGTTCACGCTAAAGAAGCCAATATTGCAGATGCGGTAGCAACTGTAGATGCGCCTCCAGGTTTTGGTGGTGAAGGTTTTTTTACTACTAAAATGAGTGATGTTGTAGGCTTGGCTCGTAAAAATTCACTATGGCCTTTACCTTTTGCAACGTCTTGCTGTGGTATTGAGTTTATGGCAACAATGGCTTCTCATTACGATTTGTCAAGATTTGGTAGTGAACGTGTAGGTTTTTCACCACGTCAGTGCGATTTATTAATGGTAATGGGTACTATTTCTAAAAAAATGGGGCCTGTTTTACGTCAAGTATATTTACAAATGGCAGAACCACGTTGGGTAATTGCTGTAGGTGCTTGTGCAAGTAGCGGTGGTATTTTTGATACTTACAGTGTATTGCAAGGTATAGACCAAGTAATTCCTGTAGATGTATATGTACCGGGTTGCCCACCAAGACCCGAAGCTATTATAGATGGTTTTATGCGTATTCAAGATTTAGTAGGGCAAGAAAGTGTGAGAAGAAGAAATAGCGAACAGTACAAAGCTTTACTTAACAGTTACGGTATTCAATAATAATATGGCACTAACAAACGAATTAATACAGCAAAAACTAACTGAAAAGTTTGGTGAACAAGTAACCAACTTTGAAGAGCCTTATGGTATGCTTACGTTTGAGGCACCAAA
>JAAFHG010000453.1 GCA_013297585.1 Chitinophagales bacterium | reverse complement strand
TACCATCATGCTTAAAATGCACAGTATTATTTACACAGCCACTATCTATAATAAAGGTGAATTTTGCAGAAACGGTATCAATAGTGGTAAAATTTAACAACGAGCCTACGGGGGTTTCTTTGTTACAATCATTTAAAATCGTATTGCCATCCACCCCTTTTTTTAAGCTAATAGTAAACAACCCTGCGGTATTAATGGGCTGTGCTAAACTTACTATTATGCTATTGGTAAAACCATTTGTGTTACATACACCAACAGCTTTTGTAATACTTATTGACGCAGGACCACTAATTGCAAAATCGCTACCATCTGATGCAATAGAATTACAACGAACAAAGTCACTTAGTTTAATGGTAATATCCTTTGGTGCGCAAGCTGCTTTTTGTAAGCTATCCATAGTTGCTGGCATAAACGAATTAACAATAAAACCAATCGTATCGCCTACACCAATGCCATTATCACAATTGTCTAAAATTGTGTTACCATCACTACCACTTTTTGCAATAATGTAATTGTAGCCTACAGGCAATGGGGTATTTAATGTTACTATAATTGAATCCATATCAAAACCTGTAGTACAATTTACACCTACTGCATTGGTAATGCTAACCATGCCATTGCTAATACTAAAATCGCTACCATCGCTTGCAATACTTCTGCATTTCATAAGTTTATTAAGCTTAATGCCCACAGTTTGGCCAGTACAAGAAGCCATTGCTTTTAAAAATTTAGGGCTTACGGTATCTGTAATGCTAGCAGTACCGCCACCAAAAGACAATTTATACCCAGATTGCGAAGATGAAAAATTACTCACTAACATTAAGTAATTGTGCCCTTGTATCAGTGTAGGCATCGAGCTAATGTTTGATGTACTTGGTCCTTGGCAATTATTAGGTCTTGTGCCAGTAATATTTGCTCCTGTTTGTGGCCCATTGCTACTCCAGTTACAACTTACAAATAAACTGTTATTGGTATATACTTCATCGGAATTTTTTCCTGTTATATCAAAAATCTGCCAGTCATAGTCATCGTTATTACTATTAGGTTGAATTAGAAAGCCAAGTGTACCGCTTGTAAAACAAGTGAACTTGTACCAAAAAGGTCTTACGTCTGCATAAGTACCCAAAGGATCTGGACAGGCAGGTACTGGTATGGTTTTGCCAGCACAGTTTGGTATTACATTTTGGGTTAAAATGGTAGTGCCACAAACCGGAAAAGCTGTACTAGGCGTTTGTCCTAGTACAGTACAGCCATTTTGCGCATATAGGCTACTATGCAGCACAAGTAAAAAAAGGGTGTATAAATACTTTGTCATAATGCTAAACTCAAAAATAACTAAATACAGCTTCTCATTAATAGCTAACAATGTATTGACAGTAAAATGTAGAAAATTAACGCATTATAGTATTATTTTAATAGCTAAAATTTTGATATCTGTATACTATGTATTAGGGTTTGGGTACTTAAAAGATGTCATTTAGGTATAAAAAATCCCAATTGATATTGCACAGTTGAGATTTTTTTTAATTAATCAGGTTTTTTTATTAAAAAAACTATATGGCTTGGTGGTTAAAGGGTTGCAGTACCATTTCGCTGACTACACCGCTTACAGGCTGCTGACATAAGAACCAAATAGCTTTCGCTGCCTCTTCAGCCACTACCATTTTATCACGTTGCACACGTAGGTCAATTGTATCCCAAAACGGGCTGTCAACACCACCTAAAAATAAATTGGTGATGCGTATATCGGTGCGTTTAATTTCTTCTCTAATGCTTTGCATCATACCTACTAAGCCATATTTACTAGCACTGTAAGCTGCTGCACCTGCCATTGGCACTTTACCCAAAACACCAGGAATATTAATAATCAGCCCTTTTTTTACTTCTTTCATTTTAGGTAAAATGGCTTTTACCAAGTAAAAAGAGCCTATCAGATTGGTATTTAAGGTTGCTAAAAAATCGGCTGTTGATAAGGTATCCATTGGTTTAATAATACCTATACCTGCAGCATTTACCACAATATCAATAGTGCCGCAAGCCGCTTGAACAGCTGCTACGGTTTCATTTACAGACGCTTCATTGGCTATATCCATTACAAACAATCTATCGTAACCAATGCCATTTTCCTGTGCCACAACGGCTAATTTTTCGGCACTTCTACCAGTAATGTACACATTTGCACCGCTACCATTTAATAGCTTAGTAAGCTTGCCACCAATACCACCTGATGCACCAACTACCAAAACATTTTTACCTTTTAAGGTTTCCATATCTATAACTTTTATTGATTAGAATAATTTAATGAGTAGAACATTTATAGAATGAAATTGTTCTAACATAAATTATATGGAAATAAGCATCGTTTTTCCGCATCAATTATACCAACAGCATCCTGCTTTAGATAAAAAGAGGCCAGTTTATCTTATTGAAGAATGGCTATATTTTAAGCAATATCGCTTTCATAAACAGAAGCTAATATTGCATAGAGCAAGTATGCAGTTTTACAAGCAACACCTTACTCAGCAAGGGTTTGAAGTGCATTATATTGAAACTACAGACCCCAACTGCGATATCAAAAAATGTGTTGAAAACCTAGCTAACACTGGTGTTTCAATAATACATTTTGTAGATGTTGTAGATAATTGGCTGCAAAAGCGTTTGCTATCAGCAGCGCAGAAACATAAGGTAGAATTGGTAAAATATATATCGCCAAATTTCATCAACACGCTTGAAGGTGTGAGCGATTTTTTTGACCAAAAACGCACTTATTTTCAAACAGATTTTTACACTTACCAACGCAAGCAACGCAATGTTTTACTAGAACCAAACGGTAAGCCCTTAGGTGGTAAATGGACTTTTGATGCAGATAACAGAAGCAAGTTTCCTAAAGGTGAAATTGTACCTAGCTACGATTTACCAGTTGACAACACATTTGTGCAGGAAGCCAGAGTGTATGTTGAAACACATTTTACCAACAACTACGGTACTTGCAATGCAACACTTGGCAGTTCAGCTGCTTTTTACCCAACCACTTTTAGCGAAGCAGAAAAATGGTTAGATCAATTTTTGCAAGAACGTTTTAGCAAGTTTGGTATTTATGAAGATGCTATGGTTGCAGCTGCACCTGTTTTGTATCACAGCGTTTTAACCCCAATGCTAAATATTGGCTTGCTACAACCGCAACAAATAATTAACGCAGCGCTAGATTTTGCAGCAAAAAATGATGTGCCA
>JAAFHG010000665.1 GCA_013297585.1 Chitinophagales bacterium | reverse complement strand
AACTATTTTGACAAGTAGTTGTATTACTAGTGGTTCATTATTTTTTCAGGATAATAGTGTTGTAGCAACAGATGATAGTGTGCAAACTCCTTACACCTATACTTGGAATTTTGGAGATAATGCAAGTGTTTATACAACTAAAGATTCAACACATACTTATGCAGGAATTGGAACTTATGTTATTACCCATTCTATTACTACATTTAATGGTTGTACTGATACACATAAAGATACTTTTGTAATTAGTGGAAGTAAGCCTTTGCCAAAATATTCTGTTAATAGTAGAGTAACTAAGCCTAATAATCATTTATGTAACAACGACACTATTGTTTTAACAGATAGCTCAACAATTGCTATTGGTACAATTAAAAAAGTAGTTATTTATTGGGATACAGCTCAAAATAGATTTCCTGGTTTAAGCACAAATCCATTAATAGATAACAATCCTCAAAATGGAGTATTGCCAATAACGCCAAAAACATACAAATTTAGATATCCATATTCTCATTTATCTAAAGCTCCAGTAATAAGAATTTTAACTTATAATAGTGATAGTTGTTATAGTGAGCAATTTGTGAATATTACATTATATGGAGTTCCTAAAATTGTATTTGATACTTTAAATGGTATTTGTATTAATGGAGCACCTAAAAAAATTAATTTTGGATATGATAGTATAGGACGATACGATCAATTTCCTGTTCTTGTTAGTGGAGGAAAACCAAAGTACTCTGGAAATGGTGTTTATAACGATTCTATGTTTAATCCAGCAATTGCTGGTATTGGAACACATAGTATAAAAATATTATATGTATTAACTCAACCATTTGGAGCATTATCAAACAATTTTTGTAGAGATTCTGCCTTTGCACCAATTGCAGTTTGGGATTTGCCAAAACCAGCCTTTACAGTTGGTTCTCCTGCTTGCGAAAAAAATAGTGTAACATTTACAGATGCAACACCTTTGGTTTCAGGAACTGGTAATAATAAAAATTGGAAATGGAAATTTGGCGAGCCTAGTAGTTTAGCAAATGATAGTGCAACTACAAATCCTGCCAATCATACTTATGCATTAAGTGGCACGTTCAATGTTACTCTTTCTGTAACAAGTGATAGTGGTTGTGTTGGCACAATGTCAACTCCAGTTCCAGTATTGGTTAATCCTTTGCCAAAAGTTAGTTTTATTCCACCATCTGGTACTTGCCCAGGTTCTCCAAGTTACTTTACATCAACTTCAACAATTTCTGATGGATCTAACTTAAGTTATTTTTGGAATTTTGGTGATACTGTAACAGGAAACATTAATACATCTACACTAAATCCTGCACCACATACTTATGGTGTTACTGGTGCTACAGATTCTATAAGATTAATTGTATCAAGTACCAATGGTTGCAAAGATTCAATTGTTAAAATGTTAGGGTCGTTACCAAACTTGCCAATAATTACACCAACATACAAAATAGATGGAGTGTTGTGGGATACTAGTAAAATTAAAAAAGTTTGTATTGGAACTCCATTAAATTTTTCAGCTGGCTTTAAGGCAAATGACTATAGCTGGAATTTTGCAGATAGTATTGGTATAGTTAATAAAGGTAAAAATGTCAATCATATTTATCCATCAGTAAATACGTTTAATGGTAGTTTTTCTACAATTGATAGTAATGGTTGTCAAACTAAGGCAGTTCCTATTATTGTAGAAGTTGTTGATTTGCCAAATGTAGATTTTGTAGTATCTAAACCTACTTGCGAAAAAAATGAAATATCTTTTACAAATGCAACAAGTCCAGGAACAGGTTCTACTTCAATAACATCTTATTTATGGAATTTTGGTGATCCAATTAGTGGAGCAAAAGACTCTTCTAAATCAAAAGACACTATTCATATTTTTAACTCATTTGCAAACTATAATGTAAGCTTATCTGCAATAAATAATAATGGTTGCAAAGCAACAATTTCTACACCAAAAGTAGTATCTGTTTATCCTTTGCCAAAACCAAAATTAGTAGCACCAATAAGCGTTTGCTTGCCAGCAAATGCAACATTTAAAGATAGCTCTACAATTGCAGATGCAACAACTTTAAGTTCTTTCTGGAACTTTGGAGAATCAAGTTCTACAAATAATACTTCTAGCACAAATCCTGCAAATCA
>JAAFHG010000333.1 GCA_013297585.1 Chitinophagales bacterium | reverse complement strand
ATAGCGAAATCAATACAGGTTTTGGTACCAATAGTACCGATTATGGCGGCCGGTTTGTAAACAAAAATGGGGTGGCAAACATTCAAAAGAAAGGCGTTACTTTTTTTGAAAGCACAAGCTGGTTTCATACCATGTTGCAATTAAGCAGGGCTAATTTTTTTGCCATTATTTTGCTTTTTTACCTATTGATAAATATTTTATTTGCAAGTATTTATTGTATTATTGGGGTGGAGCATTTGGGTGGAATAAATGTTGCCAACAACCTTGATAAGTTTGAGGAGGCCTTCTTTTTCAGTGCCCAAACCTTTACCACCGTTGGTTATGGCCGTATTAACCCAATAGGGTTTGTTACGAGTGCGGTAGCAGCCATTGAAGCCTTGCTGGGCTTATTGAGCTTTGCACTTGCCACGGGTTTATTGTATGGTAGGTTTAGTAAACCAAAAGCCTTTTTACGCTTTAGCCACAATATTTTATTGGCGCCTTTTAAAGATGGCTTGGCTTTAATGATGAGGGTTGCTCCTTACAAAAACAATAACCTAACCGATGCAGAAGCAAAAGTAACTGCTGGTATAATGGTTGATGAAAATGGAACTTTGGTAAACCGATTTTTTCAGTTGGAGTTAGAATATAACAAAGTGAATGCCTTACCCCTAAGTTGGACATTGGTGCACCCTATTGATGAAAAAAGCCCTTTTTATAATTTTTCCTTGTCTGACTATACCACCAATAATTGGGAAATATTTATTTTCATCAAAGCATTTGATGATATGTTTAGCAACAGTGTATTGGCCCGAACTTCTTATACAAACAATGAGTTAGTTACCGGCGCAAAATTTGTGCCCATGCATCACCGCAGTAGTGATAACCAACATACAATTTTAGATTTGGAAAAACTCAACCAATTTAAAGAGGTTGATATCAGTGCGATTAAGCCTGTGCCTGTGGCTAATTAAATAATACTTTGTTCTACAATATCATCCATCATTATGGCACTGTGGCTTTCGTCGTAGGTACACTCACCGTTTTTAATTAACAGCACTTGCGGCGATTCATGAAAAACGTTGAACTGTTCAGATATGGCGTTGGATACATTTCTGTAGGCAATCAAATCAAGGTAATAAAAATCAATACCCAAAGGAGCATCAGCTTTTTCAAGCCTGTTTTTGGCTACACTGCTTATACTGCACCTGGTGCTGTGCTTAAATATTACTTGCGGTTTTTCAGCGCTTAGCACTTTAATGGTAGCAAGTTGCTCAATATTGGTTAAGGGTATCCACTCCATGGTATTGGCTTATTAATGTATAATGCCTTCTGTACCTGGGCAACCTGTTCCTCTTCTGCTTGGGCCACAACTAGTAAGTACAAATACAGCACAACTAATAATTACAATAAAGGCGATGATCTTTTTCATGTAATATTTTTGGTTTCAATTTTAATTCGTTCAGTGCAAATATAGTTGTTTACAATTAAATGGTTTTTTGTCAATTTTGTACGTACAATTTTAACGTACTATTGGGCATTTGCCCTGCTATTCGCTGCTACTCCGGCACAAGCCTATGCACAAGGCCTCACCGGGGTATTCGCTACTATCAGGCGTAGGTTTAGAAGTTCTATTTTAAAAAACTTAATGAAATTATGTTTAATACTTTTTTTATCAGCTGTTACTTTATTGATGATTACCTGATATTCCAGGAAAACTGACTTCACCATTTTCGGAAACTACACAAATTCCACTCCATATAGGTGAACCAGTATCAAAACTCCAATTAAGTTAGCCGTTTAATGCATTTAGTGAGTGTACATTATTAGCAGCGCCCAATAGAAGTGTTTCATTATTTAAAGTACAATTTATAGCTCCAGTATTACCCGTTGTACCAATAATAGAAGGGGCATTTTTTTTCCATCTTAGCAAACCATTAGGTTCATTTAATGCATATATATAACCTCCAGCTGAAGTGTAAACCATGCCATTTCCAACAATAGGTGCAGAAAAAATAGCAAAACTTTCATCAGTAGGAAATCGCCACTTCATAAGCCCCGAAGCGCTGTCCACCGCATAAAATCTTTTGTTGTAACTAGCATTAAATATGGTGCCATTATGATGGGTGGGGCTGGTTCCAGATCCTTGATCTGGATTAGTAGGCAAATCAAAAAAATCCCACAACCTATTTGTATTTTGAATATTAAATGCTGAAATGGTAGTGCCTTCAGTTCCTGAATAAACTATACCATTTACTACCAGTGGATTAGATCTACATAAAGATCTATCATACACACCAGCACCTGTTCCTGTCAAAGCATCATAAGCGTATACTCCTCCAAAAGTAGTAACAAATACTTTCGAATTGCTAACTGTTGGATTTGAAAATTGATATACTTGTAATTTATTCCATATTAAACTGCCAGTTTGTGCATTTATCGCATATAAGGATCCATAGGTATAGGGAGGTACTGTACCCGTAAAATACAAAATATCGTTATTAATACAAGGTGTATTATTGTTAACTGGACCATTAGAAAGAAATCGCCATTTTAGTGCACCAGTATTAGCATCAAGTGCATACAAATAGCCATTTGTGGCTCCGAAATAAACGGTGCCATTGTAATAAGTAGGGCCACCATAACAATCTGTAGCCCCTGTAGCAAAAGTCCATTTTAAAGTTCCTTTATCTCCATCAATAGCATATACATTACCATTCTGGTTAGAAGCAAATACTGTACTTTTCATTTTTACTTTAACAATTACCCAATAGGTTAACGTACTGCCATCCCTTGCGGTTACAACATACTTTACTGGAACTGAAAAATCCTGCGCTACTCCGCTACTAGGTGATATAGATGCTCCAGTATGTTTAATGGTAGGAATTAAACTAGTAATATTAGTTCCGTAGGGCACAGTTACGATTAAAGTATCTATATATACATTTTTTACACTATCATTAGCCATCAATGAAGGGTTGTCTGTCGCTCTAAATACAAATTCATCAATGAAACGAGAATTGGCTGGATATGTTGGTGTTGGTTCGCTTGCTGGCCGGCTTTCTTTTTTGCAACCAGATATTGTTGTTACTAATATTACTACAAATAATGGAAATAAGATCCTCATATTTTTACTTTATTTACTTTGTTAGTTTTCGTTTTAGTTAAAATCAAACTATGGTTTATATAGTTAAATAATTACAGTTATTATTTATTTAAAGAAAAAACTTTGAAAGTTGAAATTAATAGTAAATTTTTATAATAAAACTTTTTGATTTTTATTTTATGCTTATTTTTATATTATTCGTATAATTAAGTATTTAGTTATTGCCTTATCAAAGTGTTCCATTTTTTAGCTCTAATGCACTCTTAATAACAGTAATCATTTTCCTTGCTTTAAACAAAATATTTATGTTTATTTAGTTATTATGCTAAAATTTATATTGATTTTTTAATCAATCACAACCCCTACTTCCCTAGCAATGCTGTTTAAATCAATCGCATCTTCTACAGTAAATTCACCAATTTTTGTACGGCGAAGGCTGCTCAAATATCCGCCACAACCCAATGCCTGCCCAACATCATGGGCCAAACTTCTTATATAAGTTCCGGTTGAACACACTACTTTAAATTTAATGCTTGGTAAAGCTATATTGGTTATTTCAAACTGGTAAATGGTGATGGGCCTGGCACTTAATTCAACGGTTTCGCCTCTTCTGGCAAGCTCATACAAAGCCACTCCTTCTTTTTTTATGGCAGAATAAATGGGTGGAAATTGGTTTATAGCACCAGTAAATTGTTTGGTAACAGCGTAAATGGCTTCATTGGTAATATGGTCAATTGATTGGTGTTGTTCTGGCAGGCTTTCCAAATCGTAAGTAGGTGTTACAGCACCTAGGGTAATGGTGCCAGTATATTCCTTTTGTTGCGCCATATATTCGTTAATTTTTTTGGTAAATTTTCCGGTACAAACAATAAGTAGGCCTGTTGCCAAAGGATCTAGTGTACCGGCATGCCCAATTTTTTTTATTTGCAAAATACCTCTTAGTTTTCTTACCATGTCAAAGCTTGTCCAATGCAAAGGCTTGTCAATCAGTAACACTTTACCCTCTACAAAGGGCAACTGTAATGCAGCATCAACAGGAACTCTTTCTTTTCTAACAGGTTTTTCTGCCTGCATTTCGCCAGCCTCAATTAATTTATTGGTAAAGCGTTCTCTATAGGTGGTTTTTTTTGCCAATGTTGTTTATTTAAACGATTCAATAAAAGTGATGATGTTTTTTTCCATTATGGCCTGACCATCTTGTAAAAAATGATGTTGTACGGGTAATACATAAATAGGAAAATCAGTTAGTTCCTGTTCAAACTTTTGTAGTCTAACACCATCTTTTTCAGTAGTGATAATAATTTTATTGGCAGACTTTAATTTGTTGAACTGTTTCTTTATTTCTTCTAAATCATCGCTATCAAAAATATGGTGA
>JAAFHG010000540.1 GCA_013297585.1 Chitinophagales bacterium | reverse complement strand
TTTAATTCGCTTTCGTCTATTAATTTTTTAGCTTCTGTAGCATTTGTACCTTGTAAACGTACAATGATTGGAATATTGATATTGCCAAGTTTATTATAAGCCTCAATAACACCTGCAGCAACTCTATCGCAACGTACAATTCCACCAAAGATGTTGATTAATATTGCTTTTACGTTAGGGTCTTTCATAATGATTCTAAAACCAGCTTCTACAGTTTGAGCATTTGCAGTACCACCTACGTCTAGGAAATTTGCAGGCTCACCACCAGCTAGTTTAATCATATCCATTGTAGCCATTGCCAAACCAGCACCGTTTACCATACAGCCTACGTTACCATCAAGCTTTACAAAGTTTAGGTTAAACTGACCAGCTTCAACTTCTGTTGGGTCTTCTTCTGTAACATCACGTAAAGCAGCAATATCTGCATGGCGCATTAAAGCGTTATCATCTAAATTCATTTTACAATCCACAGCAATCATTTTATCATCGCTAGTTTTGAAAAATGGATTGATTTCAATCATACTTGCATCT
Organism: Chitinophagales bacterium; assembly: GCA_013297585.1. Taxonomy (GTDB): domain Bacteria; phylum Bacteroidota; class Bacteroidia; order Chitinophagales; family Chitinophagaceae; genus Parasediminibacterium. Next base: position 2,111 of record JAAFHG010000540.1, on the reverse strand, counting down.
AAACCTACGTAAGCATTGTACAAATTAGTTACAAATTTTACGCAGCTTTTAAACGCTTCTCCTTTTAAACCAAAGTTGAAAGCAATTTTACGAGCTTGAAATGGCAATAAACCACCACTTGGATGTACTAATTCTTTAAATATTTTTTCTGGTGTATTGTGGGCAACTTCTTCAATATCCATACCGCCTTCAGTGCTGTACATAATTACATTTTGACCATTTGAGCGGTCTAGTAAAATACTTAAGTACAACTCTTTAGTAGGATTTGGACCTTCGTAATACACGTCTTGAGCTACTAAAATTTTATTTACCTTTTTACCAGCTTCACCAGTTTGTATGGTAACTAGTGTACCACCTAAAATACCATTTGCGAAGCTAGAAATATCTTCTACACTTTTGCCAACTTTTACACCATTCATGCCTGTTTCAATCACTTTTCCTTTACCACGGCCGCCAGCATGAATTTGCGCTTTTACAACTGCAAATTTGTTGTCGGTTTGTGTTTTTATCTGGCGGTAAGCTTCTTCGGCGGCAGCTACTGTTTCAACAGCGATACCTTCTTGAACAGGAACATTGTATTTTTTTAATAATTCCTTTGCTTGATATTCGTGTAGATTCATATCGTTAAAAAATTTTGGCGAAGATAAGTGAAAGTATAATTGACAAAAATGAATTGCTATTGATTTGTAGAATTATTTACGCCAACGTTATCGAATGATTTTTAGGCTTGTATTTTTAGCTTTTTTTACAAAAAAAGACTAGCTAAACTGCTAGTCTTTTGTAACATTTAATGATGTACTTTACCTGTAAATTTATGATAAAAAGGTGTTTTACTTTTTTCGTCTTTAGGTTTGTATTTACCTGTAATTATTGGTACATACATTACTCTTCTACGGCTAGCTTCACCTACTAATGGCGATTGTTTTACACGATGCCACAATCTACCATCATGTACTGTTAAATCACCTGAATGAATATCAAAGCCTACTTCTTTTTTATCGTCGCTATTATCTATAAAATACTTTTTACCGAATAATAACTTTATAATATTTTGATTTTGCGTACCAGGAATTACTCTTAAACCGCCATTCTCGAATAAACAAGTATCTAAATGTAAACCCACATTTAGCATAGGCATTATTTTTTGACCAAGAAACAAATCTCTAGGGCTATCTGTATGCCAGCCCATTTGGGTAAATGTGCTATTTGGTGTGTTTATATAGTTATTAATAACTAAGCCATCTTTTTCATTTTCGCCAATTCTGCCTTCGTATGGGGCTAAAAGTTCAGATAAGTTAGCTAAGCGAGGGTCTTGTAACAGTTCTTTTAATGGTTGGCTATGTAAAGATGTAAAACATAAGCGCTGTATGGCTCTATCGCCTTTGTCATCTTTACCAAATTTTAAAGGAATGCCGTTTACTTTGTCGCGTCCTTCATCTAGCCACAGTTTTTCTAATCTTTTTATTTCACTAATGTATAGCTGAACCATTTCTTGGCTTAAGAAGTTACGAAATACAATGACACCGTGTTTTTCAAAGAAACTAAGTTGTTCCTGAGTTAGTGTATCACCTAAATAAAAATCAGAATCCCATTTTTTCATTATCATGCCTATTCTCTATTAATCTACACAATGTTAAATAATTATTACAAAATTGTGAAGTTAAGTTTAAATAAAAAAAGTCCGAAACTAAAATTATGCACGTTTTGTGGACGTATATTCTCTAGTTAGTGTAATTTGCAAAGATATATTGATGAATGTAGAATGAAAAATTGTAAAAAACGACTAGCTGCCATTATTGTTTTATTACCATTACTTGTTTCTGGACAACTTGATACTTTAAAAGCACTCAAGAAAAAAACTACCGTTATTTTTCCCGTTATAGCAAGGTCTATAGAAACTGGTTTTAGCTTTGGAGCTGCTGCATCAACCACTTTTCTTTTATCAAAGAACGATACGGCTACAAGAACATCAAACATTCAAGCTATTGCTTTGTACTCGGTGAAAAAACAGTTTATAGCTGCTTTAGAAGGCTCGCAATACACCAAAAATGAGCGTTACATTTTCAATGAAATTATTAGTTACAGTTCTTTCCCCGATAAATTTTGGGGGG
>JAAFHG010000584.1 GCA_013297585.1 Chitinophagales bacterium | reverse complement strand
AGATTTGACCAGTCAATTAACTACAAAAACAAATTTAGGTGAATCTATAAAAATTCCTGATTTTTGGACCAGCTTATTGATTGTATTCCCTTCAAATTTGAATCTAAACCAATGCATCACTAAGTTAAATACCATTCCCAATACTGTAGCTTATGCGCATCCCAATTATCTCATACAATCTACCTCAAAAAGCATAAATACCAATAAAGCTTGGTACTTTGAAGATGAAATGGCGATGAGCAATAAAACCATGATAGGTGCCAATGATCCATTTTATAATACAGAGCAACATTCCTTGCATAAAATAGCAGGTTCTGCTTATAACAATGCAGACATCAATATAGAACCTGCTTGGGATGTATTACCGAATGGTGGTTCTAGTGCGATTCGTTGTGGTATTTTTGATGATGGTATTTATTGGAAGAACGAAGATTTTGGATATGATGGCGTGAATCCTAGTAGTAGCAAAATAGTTGCAGGTTGGGATTTTGCAACCAATAGCGATTTAAAACTTTTGCCGAATCCTGATGGGGATCATGGTTCAGCATGCGCTGGCATTATTGGTGCGGTAAGAAACAATAACAAAGGTGTGGCTGGAATAGCAGGAGGTAATGATTTAGTGCCGAATGGCTTGAACAGCAAAGGGGTTTCACTCTATGGTTTAAGAATATGGGGCAGTTTAGTCACTTCACCTGCTGTTTATTTTAATACCCTTGGCTATGTTGCAGCTGCAATAAAAAATTCTTGTTTTTCAGGAAATGATTATCGGTACAACTTAAATTTGCAATCCCATAGTTGGGGGGTTACCTCAAAGTTTCCAACATTTTTTACTGATACGAGTATACAATTGCTGAGCGATGCCGTGCATTTTGCCAATAGACAAAAAGTAACTTTGATTGCGGCTAGAGGTAATGACGGAAATGAAAGTGTGGCCTATCCTGCTTGTTTTAATGATGATTGGGTGATCAATGTAGGCGGCACTGGCAGAAATGGCTGTTTCATTCATGATACCATTATTCCTGGCACCGTTTATAATAGCTTTGCTACTACCAATGGTGAGTTCACGGCCAGCTATGGCAGAAATTTGGATATTGCCGCCCCAGCCTCTAAATTTTTAGTAAAAAGCACCTATGGTCCTAATAACATACCTTATTTTACTTTTAATGGCACATCCGCCGCTGCGCCTCATGTAACTGGGGTGGTTGGCCTCTTGATGTCTTACCTCAATACAACATCTACTAATCCATATGATTTGTATAATTATAATTTAGCCCCAGAAGATTGTGAGCAAATCATACAGCGCTCCGCTAAGGATGATAATTGCATTGCTGGCTATGATAAGTTTGTAGGCTTTGGTCGCTTAGATGCTGGTGCGGCATTAAAGCTGGTAGAATTACCTAAAAATAGATTGAAACATTTTGGTACCAATCCATTTTCGCAATCAAGTCATGTGAAAACCAGCAGTATTGTTTCGACCTTACAAAATGTAACTTTAACAGAGGATTATAAGAATGAAGTGGGGCAATGGTTTAAGAAAGGGTCTTATTTAGTGAACATTCACAAAGCTAATATTACGGTCAATCATAATCTAGCATCTGGCGATAGCATCCTTGGTTTTTGGGCTAGAAACAGTTCATCTACACCATTTGATTATACTTCAAATACAGCCATCATTCCGCATGAAAAAATAAAAATACTTACCTGCAACAATACAAGCTGCACTATGCTAGGTTATTTTTTTGAGGTGAAAAAAAACGGGGTTACTTTTGGCTGGTGGCCTTCCGATCCTTATAATCCAAGTAATGTAGATTTTGAATATTCTATCTTGGTGAGAAACAATAACCCACCTGTAGGTCTTAATTATAAAGCGCCAAATATGAATAGTCTCAATTTGTTTCCTAATCCAAGCACTGATTTACAAACCCTACAGCTCAATACCAATGATATTGCGAAATTGCAGATTGTTTTAATGGACATTACAGGTAAAAGTATTAAAACCGCTTATTCAGGTTTTAGCGAATCTGGTTTGAATACAATAGCATTGGATGTAAAGGCACTGGCTACAGGCGTTTATTTGTACCAAGTACAATTGGGAGATACAAAATCATATCTTAGATTTATTAAGCAATGAAAGTAAAATATATTTTATACTTAGCCAGTTTCTATTGCTTTTGGATGTTTGCAAGTGCTCAGATTACCAGTCTAAATTCAGGTACGCAAACCACTTTATCTGAAATATCTATCATAGATAATAGTATTGTGATCAATGGTTATCAAAATTATCTGGTGGAAAGCAATGACGCTTGCAATACCTTACAGCCTTTAAGCATTCCAGGGCCTAGTGGCTATTTTTTATCGAGCTTGAATAGAATAGATAGCAATTACCTATTTATTTATTGTGGTTTAGGACCCAATAATAAAATTTATAAAAGTAGA
>JAAFHG010000322.1 GCA_013297585.1 Chitinophagales bacterium | reverse complement strand
ATAGCATCACTGGCTACTGCAGGCACAGGCGGACATAGGTCAAAAATAGCTAATGTGGGGTAATGAGTTGTAGCAGTTTTGAAAGATAGATCCGAACTGAATCCAACATATAATTTATCGCCATACACCATACCATCTTGCCATTGAGTAATTCCAGAAACAGTCTTTCTAAAACTTTTATTACTTAATGAAGCCATACACAACTTACCAGTTGTATTAAACTTTGCAAAGGCTGTGGTACCCGTAGTGGTACCATCTGTGGTGGGCGGGGCTGATCCAGTATTATCCAATAAAAGATAGGCTTCTCCTGCTACGACATCTAAACTATAAGGCCTGGTAAAGCTGCCACCATAATAAGTACTATAGGCAATGCCACCAGAAGTATTGAGCTTTGTAAGAACAGTTTGAGTGCCACCGGTATAGCTTAGCCCGTTAACTACAGGATAACCAGCAGCACTTGAATAACCAGCTATATATAACTCACCATTAGATAGAAAAGCTGATGAAGCTGTTAGTCTTTCACTACCTGGCCCTCCTAAAAATCTGGAATATATAACACTACCGCTCGGGCTGTATTTGATAGCCATCAAATCCCCCACCCCTGCAAAAGGACTACCTAAAGTGGGGGTTACATTAGTACCTGATCCAGCTTCAGCCACAAAATAAACGCCAGAAGCGTCTGCTAATAATCTATAATTTGCCCCATATTGTGAGGTAATATACTTACTAAAAACCAAGCCTCCAGTTGCATTGATGCATAAAAGCACCATCCCACCCGATGCACCAATGGTAGTGTTGCTTCCATCGGTTACAGGGAAAGTGTTGTTGGCGGTTTCTGCATGAATATAAGTATTACCATTATATGTAACAGATGTGTATGTTGTCTCATCATCTGTGCCTCCTATAAGTTTAGAATAAATAATTGTACCCGATGCTGAATAACGACGCACAAAAATGTCATCTCTACCACTACTGTTTGAAACACTACCATCAGTAGTATAAATATCAGTAGCTCTAGTATAGCCAGTTATTATTATATCCGTACCATCGATACTAATGTAAGAATCGTTAGTATAATAGCTGTTTAAATCATTATTGGCAGTTATGTAAGTGCAAAGCTCTATAGCACCAGTAGCTCCATTTAAAGTATATAAAGCCCCATTATAAGTTGAGGCAGTACCGCCTTTGGTACTGCCATTGGTTATAGGTAGGTCTATGCTATTAGTAACAGTATAAGCATACACTTTGCCATTTGCTACTTTCATTCCAATTACATAACTTTCTAAACTTCCACCCAATAATGTGGTAAATTTTACCGAACCATTAGTATTATAGGCAGTCACATAAGCTTTAATCCCTGTGCCTGTATAAGCTGGACCGATAGTTGTGGGCAAACCAGAGGTAGTTACCTCACCAATTGTATAGGCATTTCCATTAATAACCTGTGTATAATACTGCTTGGTTGTAATAGAGCCGGTGGTTGTAATGATGTTAGATGACTCGTAGGTGAATTGGGCATTAGCAGTGTTTACTAGAAACACTATTGATAAAAATAAAGCCATTGTAAACTTCATAAAGAAGTTTGATATTGCTTTACGTTTTGGGTTATGCATTTCATTGTTGCATAGCACCTGTGGGCTTTGCCTAAAAGCCCAATTGCTTAATAAGCCACTTTTATTGTGGGTTATTACGCTTTGATTTGTGTTTAATTTTTGCATTTAGTTGCGTTTTATGATGATTGATTATTTGTTGAACTTTGGATAAAAATTTTTATTTGCATATATATGTATTGCAAAAAATATTTTTTGTTTTGCTATCCGATCCAAAAACTGCTTTACAGTTTTCTTGATTTGCGTTTAAATAATATACCCAACTACCATTTGGCAACACAACATCGGGTGGACCTAGAATTTTTTCAATATCGTTGAATGTGTAGTTGATGATTTGTTGCACATCAACTGTTTTTAAAATTGAATTAGCTGTGGTATTGTTGCCAAGAACAGCTTTATACAATTTTTGAAATTCGGCAATTCGATTGCTACCTTTAAGATATTGAAATTGTATAGCTGTTGCTTTCATTTCAGATGTTAGTACATCTGTTGATGGAAACATTGTTTTATTTGCCGATAAGGATGTAATGATTAATAAAATCATTATCGGCAGAAAGACAATTGGTTTTTTAATCGTTTTTTGCATAAAAATTAATTTAGTGAACACCGAACCTATTTCGGGCAAATTAGCTGTTGCACCCCTTGAATGAGGGGGATAGTTTTAAACAGGACAAAAAGAATCTCATACGAAAGCTTCGTTGAGATTTGGAGATTAAAAAACTATGCTATTGCATTATATTGCTGTAATGCCTATAAACGCTACGTTTTCGAGTAAATAAATACAGCAGGGTACAAAACTAAATTCATAAAATAACCAAATAATATGGTTATATTTAAACTAAACGCTAGTGCATTATTGTAATTGTTTATGTGTTCACGAAGTTGAATAATGGTTCACGAAGTTGAATAATGGTTCACGAAAATGGTTTTGCTTCGCAGTTTCTGGTTGCTTGTTTCTAGTTTTTGTATAGGTTTTTAGCAGGTTTAACCTGACAGCGTTTTTTATGTCGTCCTGAGCTTATGCTTGTTACCCTGAGCTTGTAGAAGGATAGGTACATCAATAATTGATAGCATTATTTAAATTGCTATTATAAAGATTTGACAACTCTTGAAGAGTTGTCAAATCTAAAACCAACAATCAAATTATTTGATGTAACCACCACAACTCCGGCTCTCATTTTTTCAACTGCTGTTCTGTTTTTTACAACTGTGGTTATGATTTTTGCAACTGTAGTTATGATTTTTGCAACTGTAGTTCTGCTATTAGAACCCTAGTTTTGATTTTGATTACTCGAGTTGTAATTTTCACAACTAATGCTCTAAAAAAAGAACATGAGTTCTGATATCAGAACTCGTGTTTGAAATTATTTAATGAATAATATATTTTATTAAATAATTTCTATTTTATGGTTTAGGGTCTGCTGTTGGTTTTTTTCTGCCATTAGCAATATACCTTTTTTTCATTTCGTTGTAAATAGGGGTTGCTGCTGCAACACCATTTAGGTGTGCTTGCTGCACAGCTTTGTAAAAATCGTTTACTGCATCTAGCACTTCAGCACCTGCCTCTATTCGGCTATTGGTTACTTGTTTGCTTAACTGGCTTAGTAAAGTATCTACTGGGCGAAGTGCCTCGAAATAACCAAAATCTTTTTCGGCCTCGGGAATGTTTACCCAGCTTGGAACAAATGCTGCATTGGTTTTGGCAAACTCAATTCCTTTATCTGCAAAGGGTTCACTTTTTTCACCAAGCTTTGCCAACGCACCTACTTCATCGGCAGTAAGTGTTGCTAGCAAATAGGGTTTTAATAAATTTTGTGCATCGGTAATTTTGGTAATTGCATCAGTAATTACTGTAGCAGGAATAGTTGATGAAATTCGGTTTGGAATTGCCATAGATTTTAATTTTTGTTTGATGATATAACGGCTACTCTTTTTTTTTAATTATGTCGGTAATCACCAATTATAAATTTTGTTCACAAATAGTAACTAATTAGAATGTAATTATATATAAATACTGCCTTGTATTGATTTGTATTTAGTGTACAAAAAATCAATTTAGTGAACGATTTGATGGGTTTTAGTTGAAAAGAACGTTATTTTATGCACTAATTATTAATTTAATGACCCTTTATTATGATTAATTGTGTTGTGATTGAAGACGATTTTGCTTGGAAAACCAAAATTCTAGCAATGCTTGATGCACTTGATATTGCCGTGCAAGGCGTTGCCACAGATGTTGCAAGTGGTGTTGAACTGTTGCAAAAAGTGAGTCCAGATATAGTAATTGCAGATGTAATGTTGGGTAAAGAACGTGTATTTGATATATATGCCAGCGACCCTGCTTTTTGTAAATTGCCCACAGTGTTTGTAACACAAAGCGATACAGAGATAGATTATAAAAATGCAAAAAAAGTGCTGAATCACCTATACATAGTTAAACCTGTTCATAAACTAACATTAAAAAGTGCTATTGATAATCTTTGTAAAATTAAATTGCCCAAAGCTGTAAATGATGGTTTAACCATTAAAGGCAAGTTTAACCAAAAAGTAGTTGTACCTTTTGAAAAAATTATTTACATAAATCAAGTTCAGCACTATTGCAACATATATACCCAGCAACAGCACTTTACTATAAAAAAATCTTTGGTGAATGTGATAAAGGATTTAGATGATAGGTTTATGCAAGTTCATAGGAGCTATTGTATCAACAAAGCATTTATTGAAAACTTTAGTGTAGGCTTAGAAAATATAAAAGTAAAAGGTGTTGAAATACCTATTGGAAATTCTTTTAAAGATGCTTTAAAAGAATTAATTGGGGAAGAATTTAGTGTGAAGTAGGGCATTGGGGTATTAGTATATAAAGTTATTTTTTTTAATTTTATTAAAAAGAAGAATATTGCATAGTGAAAAAAAACTTTTTTATTTGTTTCCTTTTTTTATACTTCTACACAAACACTGTAGCCCAACAACCGCAAAAAATTGCCAATTACACTACAAAAGATGGATTGCTTAGCAATGCTGTAACAGGTAT
>JAAFHG010000445.1 GCA_013297585.1 Chitinophagales bacterium | reverse complement strand
TGTTATAGAAGCAGTGGTTGGTTTTTAACTTGCTTGCAGTGTGAATGTTTAATTAAAGAACGAATGGGTTGCAACACCCATTCGTTCTTTGTAAAAAATAGCTTGTGTATTTATATCGTACTATATTTTTTGTTTTGTTATTGGCTTGTTTAATGGCATTTAAACCAGATGAATATTTGTTTGGTGGTGTTAACAAAAAAAATGCAACTATTTGGGCCGTACAAAAAACAAGTAGTTTACGTATAAATGGGGCTTCCAATGTAAATAAATTTGGTTGCGAAATAACCCAGTATTACAGTCCTGATACCATCTTTTGCTCAGAAGAAAACAGTGTAAATAAATCAGTTACTTTATCAGGCAATATGAAGATTGGAATTGACAATTTTGATTGCCATAATCATATCATTACAAACGATTTACGGAAAACATTAAAGTCTTCCGATTACCCTTACCTTATTATCCACTTTTTATCGCTGGAACGTAAGCCCAATATTGCCAATGGCAAAGATTCTTTAAAGGGCTGTGTAGATATTCAATTGGGTGGAATTACGCGTAGGTTTGAACTAAACTATACTTTCGAAAAAATTTCCCAGGCTACTTTCAAACTCAATGGCAACAGGGATTTTACTTTTTCTGATTTTAAATTGGAGCCACCTAAAAAGCTGGGTGGTATTATAAAAGTAAAAGATAGTTTTACTGTAGATTTTAGTTTAACGCTGATAAAAGTTAATCAGTAAGCCATTCCTATAAAATCATTTCTAAAGCTGCTTTTTTTAGAATTTACTTTCAGTAACCTGGAAATAATTATTCCTCATACCCACTTTTAATTACAGTTGAAATCATTTTAAATTGTTCATTAGCGTTAAAATGGTGTAATGAGTGTGCAGGTATAACAATGCCTTCACCTAATTTAAGTTGGTGTTTTACTTTGCTAATGGTTAGCAATGCAGTTCCGTGAATTATTTGAACGTATGTATCAAATGGAATTGTTTTCTCTGATAATTCTTCTCCCACATCAAACGACATGGCAGTAATATTTCCGGTAGATTTTTTTATAATGGTTTTACTTACCACCGAATTTGGTAAGTATTCTATTATTTCAACAATTATATGCGATTTCGCTTTTTCCAATTCGTACGGCTCATTTTTGTTCATATCTTTTTTAAACTTTTGTTTGTGGGAGTTTTCCTGGTTATGTAAAGATGCGCTATAATACAATAGTAATTGTATAAATTTTAGTTCAGTGAAATTAGCTGAAATACAATACCAGCAATAGTTTACATGGCATCACCTCTTGCGTCGCAATCCGTTCATCTGTAGGTTGTAAAAGGAGCTTTTTATTAAACAGAATATCCTGTAATCTGTAAAATGAAACTATATATTATTTACAATAAATTAAATCTTAAATGAACTAATGCTGGTTGTAAAAGGCTGAAATTTTTGTTACAGTACAAGTGTGCGACGCAAGTAAAGCTTCATTTTTTATTTTCTGCCGGGCAAACCATTTTATAATAAAAATTAGTGCTGTAGAATAAGTTTTCCGGATTGCACTATTTTACCAAAACCTACTACTACATGATAATAATAAATTCCTGCAGAGAAGGAATGGAGATCGAATGTAGTAGTATAGCTAAGTTGTTTAGACAATACCACGGCACCGTGTGCATCTATTAATTCGAAATATTTTATCTCTGTATTATTTACATCTAGCTGAATAGTGATTGAGCCAAAAGTTGGGTTTGGATAAATAGTTATTATGCCGGGTTTACAAGTGTCGGCAATAATTTTCACCTGTGCAGTGGCATTGCAACCTGTTTGTAAATTATGTTGGGTTAAAATATAGGTTGTATTGGTTTCTGGTGCAACTACAGGGTTGGCTATTGTTGATGAAAAGCCTGCTGGTATTGAGTTCCAATTGTATGTATAGCCCGCCTGCGGAGTTATGCCTATAGTAATTCCTTCTCCAATGCAAGTGTTTTTAGCAGTATCGATATTGATAATTTTTTCCGCCGGATTAACCGAAACTATTACAGTATCTGTTGTGGTACAACCAATTAAATTAGTGACGGAAACTGTATATAAAGTAGTTACGCCGGGTAATGCCGAAGGTTGGGAAATCGATGCATTATCAAGTCCGGTTGCAGGCGACCAACTATAGGTATTGCCTGCAACAGCAGTACTGCCCAATAAAACGGGTAAAGGTGTGCCGCAAATACTTTTATCTATTCCTGCATCTGCGTTTGGTGCAGTTAAGGTGCTTATTTGTACAGTGTCTTTGGATATGCAGCCATTACTATTTGTTACAGTTAATATATAGTTTGTTGTTACATATGGTTTAGTGGCAGGGTTAGCAATATTAGCTGTAAAGCCTGCTGGCAAAGAAGTCCAGCTATATATATTACCGGTAACAGCTTCGCCTAATTGCACCAAAGTACCCGGACAAACCAATTGGTTATTACCAGCAAACGCAGGTGGTGGATTTGTAACGGTTATTGCGATTGTATTACTGGTTACAGTTGATAAAGTGGTGCATGTTTCACTACTTGTAAGCTGCACTTGAATTTCATCATTATTATTAAGTGTTGTTGTAGAGAAAGTATTGGTAATGATACCCGTACTTATGCCATTGATTAACCAGTTAAACGACGGACTACTTCCACCACCTGAAGCAGTTGCCGTAAATAGCACAGTTGCTCCTTTGCAGATGTTAGTGGTTGTGGTGCCAATAGTAACTTGCGGTGTAATGGGCTCTTTAACGGTTATATTAATTGTATTACTGGTATCTGTGAATGCACTAAAGCAACCGGTGGAAGCAATTACTACTGCGTAAATTTTATCATTATTTGCTAAGGCATCTGTTGTAAATGTATTGCCAGTTGCTACTGGTATGCCATTTTTATACCACTGTGTTGTAAAAGCAGATGCATCACATGAAGCCGAAAAAGTTACTGATGATTTACCGCAAAGCACAGTATCAGATGCAATCACTGTAGCAGTAGGTTTATCAATAGTGCCTACTTTAACAACGATGGTATTGCTGTTAGCAGGGTTTGGTACTGCACAAGGTACATTAGAAGTAATCCTTACAAGAACTTCATCATTATTATTGAGTGTAGAAGAAGTAAAGGTATCGCTGTTGGATCCTGTTGTTAATCCATTTAAAAACCATTCGTAAGTAATTTCAGTACCCGCATTATTGGGGATAGCTGTAAATGTAATAGGGGTACCGGGGCATATGGTTTTTTCAGAAGCTGTTATT
>JAAFHG010000631.1 GCA_013297585.1 Chitinophagales bacterium | reverse complement strand
ATTACTGGGGCTTTTTGTTTGGTTACTGTGCTGTTTTTTTACTTGCACAACAGCTTTTCTTTCCTTCAGTTGCTTTATCTCCACAAGAAGTTTTAGTTTCTGTAGCACAAGCTTCTTTTTTCTTTTTCTTCTTCTTTTTGAACAACTCTGTATTTTCAGAATTAGAATAGTTATTTGCAATTACAGCAGTTGTACCTACCATTGCAAACAAAGCTAAAGCCAAAGCAAATTTTTTCATATTTATAAAATTTAAAAGTTAATTATTGTTTTATCAATTTTCTTGCCACTTTCTCTCCACCAGTTTCAAGCATCAAGATATAAGTACCTTTTTCTAAATTCCCTAAATCTATATCCATAGAACCTGAAAATTGAGCGTTGGTTTGAGTTTTTACTGCTCTACCAGCCATATCATATACAACTGCGTTTACAGAAGTATATTTAGCTCCACCAATCTTAATATTAAAGTTTTTGAAACTTGGATTAGGAGTGATTAATAAATCACCATCAGCCAAATTGTTATCTAAACTTGCAACAACTCCACCAGCAGATACAGTAAATAGATAAACAGCCTCATCTTTGTCATTAGATGCAATCGCTATTGTATCCATTTGAGAACCTTTAGATACATCATAAGAAACAGTAAAATCTGCACTTCCATCAGGAGCAATATTTGTTGGAACATTGGCAATAGAAAATGCACTGGATGCACCTCTTCTCATAGATACACCTGAAATAGTAAGAGGCTCATTACCCACATTTTGAACAGTAAAAGTTGACGATAAACTTGTAGCTGAACCAGTTACTACACCTAAAAATGTCCCATCAGTAGTAGTAGTTAAAAACTTGTTATTTGTAATATTTACACCTAAACCTGCAACATTAACCTCAGGGCCTGTAGCAACACCACTTACAGCAAATGTATAAGGATTCTCATTTGAATCGTTGTTGGGTATTGATATAGTACTATTAGAACTACCAAAAGTTTGTGGATTATAACGAACAGTGAAAGTAGTTGTACCTCCAATAGCTACTGAAGTAGCTGGTTGTTGTGTGATGGTAAAATTGCTGTTGCTTGATGTAACTGTACCAACTGTGAGAGCACCTGTACCTGTGTTTTGAATAGTGAATGTTCTATTAATGGGAGTAGTAGCACTTGTAGATAAAGTGCCAAAATTTGTACCATTAGCAACAGCAGTTGTAGTGGTACCAGTTGTAATAGTGCTATTATCAGTTCCTTGTAAATTAATTTCAGGTGCAGCAGCTACAGCAGTTACATTTACATTATCTACTCTCCATCCGTCACCGTCATTATTAGTATTTACAAAAGCTAAATAAATAGTTTGCCCAGCATAAGCAGTTAAATCAATAGTACGTTGATTATAAGCAGTGGAAGGTATCTCAGCACGAGAATACACTGTGGTTGTAAAACTTGCAGGAGCATTAGTAGTAGTAGAAACTCTTACAGAAAAAGTACTACCATAATCAGTTGTGAAACTTTCTCTGTCACAGAATGTAAGAGTTGTAGTAGCTAAAGTTGGAACAGCTATAGCAGATGTAATCAACCATCCTTGACGAGTAGCTCCAGATGCTGACCATTGACAATATGCAACACCAGATGATGTACCTGTACAATTTGCCCCAGCAGTAGTACTTGTACTTCTTGCCCAGTTTGTACCATAGCTAGTGCCATTGTCAGTAACAGACCAGCCTGTTGGTGGGAAAGTTGTCCCTTCAAAGCCTTCGTTTAAGAGTACTTGAGCTTTTATGCTCGTCCCAGATAGCACTATAATCAAAGTAAGGAGCCAAGACGTTTTCTTGTAAAAGTTTAGATAAGAATGTAACATAATGTATGGTTTATTAAAAATGAAACATGAATACAGAAATTGTTTTTTCTAATCTTAAAAGTAAAAAATAAAAAGTGGTTTGACAAATAAATATAACAAAAAGATTTGTTAAAACATTTAATTTTACAATTATTATATTGTTTTTGATAAAAAAAAGTATTTTATGTACCAATCTTTAAATGTAAAAATAGAAAATCATTTGGCTTATTTAAGTATCAATCGCCCTGAAAAAGCCAATGCCATGGATGAAGACTTTTGGAAAGAGCTTCCGTTAGCCCTAAAATCATTAGAGCAAAATCTTGATGTGAGAGTGATTTTGCTTTATGGAGAAGGAAAACACTTTTCATCAGGTATCGATTTGGCAATGCTGATGGGACTTAAACAAAGTATTGCAGATTTAGAAATAGGAAGGGCAGGAGAA
>JAAFHG010000316.1 GCA_013297585.1 Chitinophagales bacterium | reverse complement strand
ATTTGGGGCTTGCACTGTAGCAGCAGATGGCTGTGTAATATTTACAAAGGCTTGAACAGTACAGGTATTAGGTGCAATAATAGTTACTGTATAAGTACCTGCTTTTACGTTGCTTATTACAGCCGTGTTTTGCGTAGGCACAGTATTCCAAATGTATTGGTAGTTATTGGCTGCGCCAACGATTTGCACTTGTGCGCTTCCAGTTGCTTGGTCGTAGCAGTCTACATTTTTTATTACCGAAGTGCTTACATCTACTACATTAACGGTATGGGTAGATGTTACTGTACCCAATGTAGGATGTGTGACAGTAAGCGTAACTGTGTAAGTACCCGGTACACTATATGCGTGTGATGGTGCCTGACCACTACCAGTATTATTTGCACCAGAAGAAGGCTCACCAAAATCCCAAGCGTAGGTAGATGGACATACTACATCGTTACCATTAAACTGTACATACCTACTTACACTACAGGTGTAGGTAAAATTAGCATTATTAGCAGGCGCTTCGCCAATGGTAAAATCGTCCATTGCAAAGCCATCGTAGCTATTACATTGCGTACCTGCGCCAAACATAAACCTGAAAATAACATGCGTTTGACCTAGCAAAAAATTTAAGGTGTGTTTTGCAGAAACCCATTTACCCAAACCACCACCCACACCACCATTGCAAGCTGCTGTGGGTTGAATATTGCCTGTCCAGCCAGCACCACCAAGTGTGTTAATCGTTTGGGTATTAAACCAATTATCATAAGGGCAAGCTTGCCCATCGGCATAAGTACCCAATGGCATAAAGGTTTTGCCACTATCTATTGAGTATTGCATACTTGCACCGTCGTAGCGGTTTTCTGTTTCCCAAAAAATTTTTACACTTAAATAAGGATTAGTCAATGATGATAAATCAAAGCAAGGGCTTTGTATGTAAGAATATTCGCCATTATTGTACTGACTCTCTGCAAGCCCCCCATTAACCCAACAATTTGTACCACTAGCTGCTTGCGTAATAACGTTTTTTCGTACAATACCCCAAGCCCAACTTGAATTAGTACCGCCACTAAACCAACCACCGTTAGATGCTTCAAAATCTTGTGCATATGGGTAAGTATTAATACTGCTACTACATTGTGCCAATAAGGTTTTGTTGCCCACAACAGACAGTAACAAAAACACAATAGAATACAATAACTTTTTAGGGGGCATACGCACAATTTCTACAACCAAACTACAAATGTGGGCTTTTGTTTACAAAGCAACAGTAGGTTTTTGATGAACGTTAACGTGAGGCTATAAGGACCGAGATATCATAGCACTTTCTTTATACGTAACGGTCTTTTCTGGCTTTAACTCAACCACTCTACCTCTATACACTCTAAAAATATCCCACCCCATTTTTATACATATTTCATCCCAAAGATTCTCGTAATACACAATAGATTTGGAATCTTTCAGTTGGTGGAAAATAGAGATTTTATTTTGGCTAATGGTTTCTATTTCTGAATAAAAAGGAATATAATTTTCTAGCTGATTAATTAATGACGCTTCGCCAGCTAAATACGTTTTGTGCATTTTCTTTTGTATTTGCACCATATTAAAAAAACTAAAAATAGTGGCTTTTGATGTCTGTAACTTTTGCATAGCAGCTAGTAACATATTGTTGCAATATATAGATAATGGCGCAGGAATATTAGGTACTAAAAGCAAATCAGTTGCACAAAATACATTGTCGTGTAAGGTGAACTTTCCAGGTGGGCAATCGATAATTACTACATCATAATCATCGGCAACTTTAGCCAATATATTTTTAACCAATTGATTACTTAAAAAATCAAGCTTGGTAAGCTGTGAGGCATGGTTTATAAACTGATCAGAGAAATTAACGTCGTTGGCAATAATATCTATGTGGTAGGTATCGGCAGGTTGTATCACATCGTAAATAGAAATATAGCCGCTAAAAAGCTTTCCAAAATTTTGATTGTTTTGATGTGCTTTATTGAAGAAAAAACTAGTGCCACCTTGTGCATCTAAATCCCAAACCAACACACTCAAATTCATTTTTGCAAGCAAACACGCCAAGTTAATGGTTGTGGTAGTTTTACCTACACCACCTTTAATGTTGTATACAGCAATTGTTTTCATGTTGGTGTTATGGGGAGAAAATGCTTTTGCTAAAGATAACAACAATTTTATGACATTATTAACATTAACAAATTTTCACCGCTTCACAACCCTTACTGCTGCTGTAATATTAGCACCTGCACCCATACAGGCACACCATTTTCTAGCACTTCAATGTCTGTTTGTATTGTGCAAAATGGTAGCAACTGCGCAATAAATGGCTTGGCCAATAAGCGCTGTGGTGTACTTAAAATAATGGTAGTTTGCTTAGCAAGAAATGTCTGTATCATATTAAAAAGCACAGCAAAAGCAGCAGGCTCGTAGTTAATATCACTTAGTAATAATACATCAGTGGTGATGGTTGGTGGCACTACAAACCAGTTAATAATCTGGTAGTCAATATTGGTAAACTGATGATGGTCTGCAGAAGCTTGTGCAAAATCTAGTGGCGCTTGCACATAGTCGCTGCAACATACTTTTGTTGCGTATTGTGCTGCTATTAATGATGGTAAACCTAAACCTGCTGCTAATTCTAATACACGTTTATCTTGTAATAAATGAGGATGCTGTTGCAAAAAGATACTTAAACCAATAGCACTCGGCCAAACCTTTGCCCAATAAGGAAAATCTACGTTCTCATCAACGGCTTTTTGTTGTAAATAGGCTTGCTGAATCTCTGATTGAAGAGGTACAAATAAAGCAAATGAACTGTCGTTTAATTGAAAATGTTGAAGGTGTTTATTAATATTCATTCCAATCATTCAAATCTTTCAATCAATAATACAATCACAGTAAATCAATCATTGCAAATCATTACAATCATTTTAATCACAAATTTATTTTGCCCCTACCGATACTGTTCTGTAAGTGGTATCTGCGCAACCATTGCCTTGTACTATTAAGCGTACCGTGTAGTTAGTAGCAGCAGTGGTTTTAGTATACGTATTTTCTATAAAACTGCTGTAATTATTATCAGTAGCACCATTACCAAAATCCCATAAAAATGCACTAATGCCGCCATGTGCAATGGTAGATTGGCTGTTAAAACTGTACTTAGTAGTAGTGCTTGTATTATTTACCAATGTGCTGTAAAAACTCGCTTTGGGCTTTGGGTTCTCGCCTTTAGCATTCACCAGTTTATGCGTTTTATAAATCACTCTGTTGTTTAAAACAATGGTCATTATCACATCATAATCGTTCATGAATTTATACACGTACTTTATTGGGTAAGGTGCTGTTGTATCGCCTCTACCATCAGAAAAATTCCACACGTAATAAGCACCCGATGGTACATTGGTAGCGGTAGGTGTAAATAAAAAGTATTCATTGGTACAAGCATCATAAGCCACTGCGTTAAAGTCGCCAGTAATTGGGTAATTTGCCAGCACTGTTACATTCACCGTTGTATCTGCTGTACAGCCTGCATCAGTTTGTATGGTTAGTTTTACAGGATACACTTTATCAGTAGTAGCACTTGGAAATTCGTGTCTAATTAAGCCGTTAGCAACTGTGTCTATTTTACTACCATCATTCCAATTCCAACGGTATTGCACAATAGCACCACGATTAACACTAGATGCACTGTTAAATGTGATGTAATTGGTGTTATCATTAAAATCATTTTTGTGCGAGAAAATAGCAACAGGCTTTAGCTGTTGGCCCCAAGCTTTTACAGGAAAAGTAGCTGTAGCAATTACTTCCTGCGAAGCGCTCTTTACATCTAATCGTATCACATAAGGTGAAGGGGCATCGTAACCATGCTGAACCGTTTTGCCAGTAGCAATATTACCATCACCAAAATACCAATTGAATGTCACGCTGCTTGGTAAATTAGTCGTACTAGCAGTGAGTGTAAAAATCTCTGTACTTGGGTAGCAAGGCGCAGTTTTGGTATACTGTATTTCTACCGAGCCAACGGTTACATAAGTTGTATCATTCGAGGTTCTTATAGTACCAATAATCTCATCACCATCTGTAGCCGTGTCAGGTGTTACATCAGTTTTTTTGCACGATGCTACCATTACTGCAAGCAGTAAAACCAAACTACAATATGCAACCAGTTTCTTCATTAATTACTCAGTCATTTATTTACTCAAGCACTATTATTTCTAAGTGTTTCAGTGCCTCTGTGGCATCACTTACTACAAAGCCGGTATCACAAACGTACCCGTAGCCGTATCCTTACAGCCACTATTACCAGTTACTATAAACTTAATGGTTTGTGTTTGGCTAGTTGTTGTTTTGGTATATTTCTGCTCTACAAAAGTGTTAAAGTTATCATCAACTCTACCACTTGGAAACTCCCATCTATACCCTGTAAAATAGCCATGCGGTATATTAGATTGACTATAAAATGCCCAAGTAACACTTGTCGCATCTTCAGATTGTACATTCTTTATAAACAAAGCCACAGGCCTTACGTTTTGCCCCTGCGCTCTTATAGACTTGTTGGTTTTGTAAATAATATTACCCTTGTAAGTCACCGTCATTTTTACATCGTAATTGTTTTGGTAGGTAAAATAGTGCCTAATGGGGCTACCTGCTTTTGTACCACTAGCATCTGCAAAATCCCATGTAAATACACAACC
>JAAFHG010000167.1 GCA_013297585.1 Chitinophagales bacterium | reverse complement strand
TTAACTTGTAAGGGTTGTGCACCTGGCTTGCCAATATTGCTATCAAATTCTTTACCATCTTCTGTATAGCCTTTGTACATTACCAACACTTGTTTGCCAGTGTCAACTTTATTCACCAAGTCGCCTGCAGTTGTAATTTGTGCTAATACACCTTCTGCACTTTTGGTAGTTTTAATACCCTTTTTAGCTACATAAGCTTCTAGTGCTTTAATCTCGCCAGCTTTTTGTTTTTCAACTTCTTGTGTTCTATCGGCAGTAGCAGCTTTGTCATCATTAAATGCAGCAAGTAATTCGGCTCTACCTTTAATTACTGAACCCTTTAGAAACGGTGCTTTAAATTCTGGTATTAAACCCATTTTCTTTAAAGTATCAACACTCAATTGAAATTCTACTTTATCACCTACGTTTAATAGAGGAAATACTTCCATTAGATCGTATTTTCTAGAATTTACTTGTGCAGTATCGTAAGGCATATATACTGGTACACCACCAAATGAGGTATTTAAAATACTGTCTTTACTTCCAGCTTTAATTTTAAACTCAAAATTAAATTTGATTATTTGACCTTGTTTTAGTTTATCCGTTTTGCCACTTTTTGTAATTTTATATGGCAAGCCAGATTTTGTTTTACTGTACTGGTTACAGCTTACCAATAAAATGGCAATGGCTAAAAGCGATGCTAGTTGTTTCATGCGTAAATGTTTGAAGTTGTAGTTTTTGTTTTTGAATTTATACCACGAATAAAGTTGAATTACACGAATTATTCGTATTCTGTTTATGAAGCCTTGTTATTGTAAATCTTCTTCGTAAGCTGTAATTACCTCTTTAAATTTTTTTACAGTTTGCTCTAGAGAGTCGCTACTTCTGCCGCCTGCGGCGTTAAAATGTCCGCCACCTTCAAAGTGTTTTCTTGCAAATGTATTTACATCAAAAGCGCCTTTACTTCTAAAGCTCCATTTGCGTTCTTCGTCTCTGTCTATACAAATTGCGCCCAATTTTATCCCCTGAATGGTTAACAAATAACTAACCAACCCTTCTGAATCGCCTGTTTTAATGCGAAATTTTAGTAAATCTTGCTTGGTAATGTACATTAATGCAGTATTGTATTCGTACAGTACTTCTAGTCTATTTAATAAAGCATGCCCAGTAAAGCGCAATCTATCTTCTAAAAAATTATCGTAAATATTGTTGTGAATAACGTTGTGTTCAAGCCCTAAATCTTTAAAATGCGCCACCATCCTATGCACCGATGCTTTGGTAGATGGAAAACGGAAAGAGCCAGTATCTGTCATTACACCTGTGTATAAGCAAGTAGCTACATCATTATTAATCTTGTCTTGATGACCAGATTGCATAATAAAATCGTACACCATTTCGCAAGTACTGCTTTTACTAGTATCGCTAATGCCAAAATCAAATTGCGCTTCTGCAGGCTCTTGGTGATGATCTATTAATACCTTAGTAGCTTTTGAAGCTAATATGGGTTGTTCTAAATGTTTGGTACGATATAGTACATTAAAGTCAAGGCAAAAAACAATGTCAGCTTTATCTAATATCGCTTGTGCCTTGTGTTTACCAGCTTCATAATCTACCACAGTATTTACGCCAGGCATCCAATTTAAAAAATCGGCCCAGTTGGTAGGTGATAAAACTGTAACGTTATGGCCAAACTGAATTAAGAAATGATATAAACCAAGTGTGCTACCCATTGCATCGCCATCTGGCTTTTGATGACAGGTAATCACAATGTGTTTAGGCGTTACAATCTGGGGAAAAAAATGCGCTATTGCTTCCATAAGGTGGCGGCAAAATTGCGGTATTCAGTTCATACACTCAAATTGATTTTTAAATGATAACAGTATTTTCTTGGAAAGGGATAATATTCTGTTACTTTTGCTGCCGAAAAAACACTATATAATGAGCAATAGAACTTTCACAATGATTAAGCCTGATGCAACAAGTAAAGGCTACACAGGTGCAATTTTAGACCAGATAATTAAAGCTGGCTATAGCGTAAAAGCTATGAAATGGATAAAATTAAGTGAAGAACAAGCTGGTTTATTTTACGATATCCACAGAGAACGTCCATTTTTTGGCGAGTTAGTACAATTTATGAGTAGCGGGCCGATAGTTGCGGCTATTTTAGAAAAAGATAATGCAGTTGCAGATTTTAGAACCTTAATTGGTGCTACTAATCCTGCGCAAGCAGCCGAAGGTACTATCAGAAAAAACTTTGCAGCCTCTATTGGCGAAAACGCTGTACATGGTAGCGATAGTGATGAAAATGCAGCAATTGAAGGCGACTTTTTCTTTAGCAAGTTAGAACGCTTCTAAAACCGTTCGTAAAAGAATTGTCATACTTTATGTAATTTTTTTTCTACAAAAAAATATTCCCATACTTTTAATATGTTTTTTAAGGGTTTAGGGTTGAAAAACGGGGCGGTGGTTTTCCACCAGCCCCTCTTTTTTTAGCGAAATGATATAATAATCGCCAATTGCAGTAAAAGGCCAAACTGTTTTTAAAGCATCTTCTAATTGCGTTAATACGCTAAAGCATTTAGGATATTTTAGTGGGAAATTTTCAATAAAAGAAGGCGGAACAATTGTACACATACCTTCGAGTTGTAGTAATTTAAAATTTTCTTGCAGACATTTTTTAATATACAAAGGATTGTAATACCAACATCGAAAATATTGCCCTAAAATATGCGCCTTGGCGCCACGCTTGCTTGTACTAGTTAATCTTCTAAAGGCAAGTTTAAACTCACCTTTAAAGCACAATAAAAACTCCCAAAGCGAGAACTTAGGCATTACTACCAAAATAACAACACCATTTGGTTTTAAGAGTTTATTAAAATGTATGAGCACTTGTGATAGGTCTTTTGCACAGTTTAAGCCCGCAAAATTGCTAAAAATACAGTCGTAAGTTCGTTGATGGGTGAGCATATCTAAATTGGTGAAACTACATTTTTCAGTTGTAATTTTTTGTGCTAAGCCTGCCGCAAATACTTTTTGTTTCAATATCTCTTGCATGCCTTCTGCAATATCAGTTGCGTGTACAGTATGCCCTTCATTGGCAAGCCAAATGGCATCGTCACCAGTGCCACTATTTAATTCTAAAATAGTACTGTTTAACGGCAAATATTTTTTTAATACCGCCCTTACCCTATTTCTTTTATAAGTTACAATTTTATTAGCTGCATATGTTTTATCAAATACAATTGATTGCTCATTAAAAGCAGCAGCAGCATTAACTTCATCTATTTCGGTAAGCTTTGTTTGCATTGCAGCCGCTAGTTTATTTGTAGGATTATTAGTTTTAATTTACCCAGTTTTTGAGAAAGCCAGTAATATGGCAATTTTAATATAATTTTAAATTGATTTTTATTTAACTCACTTATTGTTTTAGTAATGTTTAGAAGAAAATATTTATTTTTTTGCAAATGGAAAAAATTGTGTGTATAGCTGTACAAATATTTATAAAACTTAGGCGAAAAGGTACTGCTGTACAACATAGCTAAGTCATCTGAATCAGTCCAATTTTGCTTCTCTTTTAGCTGTTCTTTTACCTTATTATAAAAACCTGTACCGGGTAAAGGATAAGAGATAGAGATACCAATGTCGTGTGGTAGTAAATCTTTTACCATTTTTAACGTTAGCGCAATGTCTGAAGCATTTTCGCCCAAGTAACCATATTGCAAAAAAAGACAAACTTTTGCGCCATGCTTTTTTAAAAGTTTGGTTGCCCCATAAATTTGCTGCACTGTGGTGCCTTTATCCATAGCATCTAACACTTTTTGCGAGCCACTTTCGGCACCCATCCATACTTCATCTAAACCTGATTCTATTAAGTTCTTAATTGTATCTTCCTTTAGCAACAAATCTGCCCTAGATTGTATTTTAAGTTTGGGCCTGATATTAGTTGTTTTTAGTAATTTGTTAAATTCGGTTACCCAGCCAGGTTTCAACCCAAAAATATCGTCACATACCCAAAAATGGCAAGCATCATACTCGGTATATAACATATATAATTCTGCTACTACGGATACTGCATCACGTGTATTGTATTTATTGCCATAAATAGGCTTTGCACACCAATTGCACTTAAAAGGGCAACCTCTTGTAGTTGCGATATTTAACGAAAAATAGCCTTGCTGCCGCATCCATATCGACCTATAATTATAAATATTTATTAAGTCCCAAGCAGGCATTGGTAATACATCTAAGTTACTAAGCACCTGTCTTTTAGGGTTGGTAATTAATTGTTGATTAATGTAATAGCTAATACCTCGCAATTCGCTACCGAAATATCTTTTTGTAATAATTGTATAAGTGTTATTTCTGCTTCGCCGTTCATAACAATATCTGCCCCCGCTTGCAAGTAAAGTAATGGATGGTCTGTAGCATCGGCACTGTTTACCAATACTTTACAACCCGATGCTTTAGCTATCGCAATCATTTCGAAACAGGCATTACGCATAATACTGAGGCACATTTTGCTGAGATAATTAAAATTATCATCGTATACTACAAAATAGTCTGGTTTAGTATCTATTATAATTGGTTGAATATTTTTTGGTAGCAATTCTAAACTACTGTCAAACAAAGCAACAGTGTGCCCCTCTTTTCTAGCAACTGCTGCTGCCAAAATGGTACCGTATGGTGGGTAAGGCTTTTGCAATTGCCACTGTTTCTCGTCTAACCTGTAGAAATACGCGTTTGTAAAAAGTACCTTCAACTTATTGAGATTTATTGGTTATACATGTCTGCAAAAGCATGCTTAAACTTAATATTTAGTAAGTTTTCGTACTGATGCATCCTACTAATAAAAAGCGACATTATAGAACAATAATGCTCCTGTGTATGTGCTTTGGCTGTAAAACGTTTTAATTCTAACTCTGTTGCGTTGGCAAATTTTTTTGCATCCATTTTTTTTTGCCAATTTCTTTGTGTCAGCAGCATCAATTTTTCATCTACCCATTCACCAAATTTATTATTAAAAAATACTTCTACTACACGTTGTACTATGCTTTGCTTGTGAGGTACGTGTTGCGTATTGTATTGCTTTGCATTAGGAAAATATTGTTGTACCCAACTATTGTATTTATGAAATACCCGATATACGGTTCCATTGTAGGTGGGTATAAGGGTAGCAATTTCTATTGCGGAATAATAGGTGCGATGTGTAATAGATAGATGTTGCTCATCTACCATATAATTGTAACAGAAAAACTTACAGCGATTAAAAAACAATAACTTTTGACAGATGATGAAAAACAGTCTACAAATCCACAAGCGATTAGGTGCGGTAATAATGAAATAATCAATATCAGATTGCTCATCAATATAATTTTTTGAAATAGAACCAGATAACATTACACCACGTACAAATGGAAAATGCCTTACAAGCGCTGTTACCCATCTCGCTATCCGTAAATATTGCTTGGCTTTTTTATTAGCCGTCAATCTTTTTTCTATTAAGCTCTTATCATTTCGTAACATGTAAAAACCATTAATTAAGTATACAAAACCACCTTGCACAAGCTCGTCTAGCGCTGGTTGTAATACATCTTGTGACTTAATTTCACTACGCTCAAAAATCTCATGTTGCGTAAGTGGGTAACTAAAAATATCTGAATATATTAATGCTTTTAGCGCTATAACTGCATCTGACGACACTAATGACCTTTTTTTTATATACGCAATAGCTAACGACATACAGTAAATTTTAATGATAATACCTTAATTGAATCGACAGTTGTTGGGTTATGGTTGCTACTATTTACAAAAAAAGTACGTACGGGCAACCCTAAGTTGTATAGCAACGATTCAAGGTAATATTAGCTTTTAGTATGAAAATTATTTACCTAAATTATTTTTATTCAAATATTTATACAAAGCCAAACGATTGGTTACAACAAATGCAACTTGTAAATATTGTACTAGAACAATTAGCAAAAAAACATACCGTTACCTCTATTCAGCAAATTAATGATAACGCACAACTAACGAAAAATGGTGTTAACTACCAATTTGTAAACTTTTATAACCAAAAAACTTGGCTACCGTTTCGGTTAAATTTGTTTGTTAAACGTTTACGCCCCAATATCATCATTATTCACGGTACCGTTTTTCCTTTACAAACTATATTACTAAGGCTAGTTATTGGTAACAATGTTAAAATTTTCATTCAGCACCATGCAGAATTACCACTTAAAGGCGTAAAACGTAGATTACAAAAAATGGCGTCTTTTATAGTAAATGGCTATTTTTTCCCTTCTATTGCAGATGGCTTAAACTGGCAACAAAAGGGTAATATTTACGACCAAAAGCCAATTTTTAATGTACATGAAGGTACATCAGTTTATAAAAAAATAGATGTAGTTACAGCTAAATCATTTACAAAAGTAACGGGGCAGCCAACTTATATTTGGGTAGGCAGGTTAGATGCTAATAAACAGCCATTGCTTGCCATAAAAGCATTTAGCAAGTTTTTACAAACACAACCATCGGCAAAATTGTATATGCTCTTTTACAGAGCAGAATTATTAACCGAAATACAGCAATATTTAGCCCAAAACAGTGCGTTGATTGATAAAATTATTCTTGTAGGCAAAGTAGCCGCAGCTGATATGGCTTACTGGTATAGTAGTGCAGATTATTACATTTCTAGTTCGCTAAAAGAAGGTACAAGTTTCTCACTGTGTGAAGCTATGGCTTGCTATTGCATACCAATTGTTAGCAATATAAACACCCATAATAACATGTTAGGTAATTGCTGCGGCTTTACATACCAAGCAGGCAACGAGGAAGATTTGCTTACTGCATTAATAGCTGGTGCAAAGGCTTCTAAAGCACAGGAAAGTGAAAAAGTTAAACACCAATATCTACAACACTTAACTGTAACAGCTATAACTAAAACTATTGAGAATGCCATATCCAATGTATCATGATTTATAAAAAACGCATAGCAATAATAACACATGGCGGTATTGGTGGTGGTTACAAAGCACAAGGCATACCAGAAATTATGCAATTGGTTACACACTTGGCAAATACACATGATGTTACAGTATTTTCATTAACACAAGTTCACAAAGACTTTGTACCCCCTAATTATGCTATAAAAACGTTAATAGTAAAAGATAGCACCAACCTGTATATCAAAATATTATTAATGTTTATTATTCTTATAAAAGCACATATCAGCAAGCCTTTTAGCTTATTTCAGGCTTATTGGGGCTTTCCTGGTGGTGTACTTGCAGCAATTATGGGTAAGCTAACTTGCAAGCCGGTAGTTACCACTTTTAAAGGTGCAGAAGTAGTAAATATACCAGAAATTGGGTACGGCTTATTAGCATCAAAACGCATGTATTGGCTACTGAAACAGGTAGTAAAAAACAGCAACTGCATTGTAGCACAGTCATATTATTACGCAGAAAAAATAAAAACAAGCGGCCTACCCTACATACAATTACAGGTTATTTATGGAGGCATTAACATGGCAGATATACCTTTACACAAAACAAAAATACCTCAACCACCTTACCACTTTTTTCAT
>JAAFHG010000287.1 GCA_013297585.1 Chitinophagales bacterium | reverse complement strand
ACCAAACTGTATGGGTGATTTTAGTTTTGCCTGAAAAGCAGTGGCTATTTTATCCATACCACCTACGGCTTGAAACATGGTCATTTGCAGCTCATAGGTGTAATAAGTAACGTTGTAAAAATCTGGGTCAAGCAAGCCAGAAGCAATGATGTCTTGCAATTTGTAGGCCTCAGCAATTACACCTTCTTGGTTGGCTGCGGCAGGTTCTTGTGTAAAGCCACGGCGAGATGAAGCTTTGTATAGTTTATCAATATCTAAACCGCCCTCTGCTCTTAAAAACTCAATAATTTTTTGGGTATCTTCTTTGGTTAATGCTGTATCTAATTGGCTTTTATCCATTGCTTTTGCCAGCAGTTCGCTCGTATAGCCACGTACATCGTTTTGTATTTCTTTGATGCGTATTTTTTTGTTAGATAATAGGCCTTTGCCTTCGGCAAAATAATAGGCCGCTTCGTTCACATTGTTATACGTTTCTAGCGGTACACCTAGTTCCTTACAATACTGCAACGTAATTTGATGGTGGTGTGCAATACGACTAGGGCCAGCATTAAAATATAAGCCTGTATCAAAGCCAGCTGTTTGTAATGGTTGATTGATTTCTTGATTGGTAGTGCCTTGTCTAATACTAAAACATCTACCACCTACTCTATCTCTTGCTTCTAGTATCACACATTCGTAACCTAGTTTTTCTAGCTCGTAAGCAGCACTCATACCAGCAAGGCCAGCACCTAGAATAATGATTTTTTTGCCCTTGCCACTACCTTGTAAGTTAAATGCATTGGCAGGTGCTGTTTTTAACATGCCTAAAGCTAGCATGGCAGGGTAAGCACCACCTGCAAGCATACCTGTTGATGATAGAAATTGTCTTCTAGTAAATTCTTTCTGTTTGATACAGCCCAGTTTTTGTTAGCTGTAAAGTAGTTAATTATTGTTAACAATTACTTATTGCGCTAGATAAAATGCATCTTTTTTTGAAGAGCGGTTTTAAAATTGCCTTTTTAAGCCAATTCTTAATAAATACTCACAAAAAAGCCACTCAAATTGAATGGCTCTAGATTTCAAAAACATATTTATTTTATTTTAACGTTTTCTTTTTACAGCCAATGGTCTTAGATAATTGATACCAATTAAGCTTTTGGTTTGTAAACCAGGAGCATTGCTATTAGGGCCAAATATGCGTACGTTGTCATCATAAATTACATCAAGACCATAAGTTGCACTGAAGTTTCTATTAATTTTAAATGAGAACTGATTGGTCATAAATACATTAATGTTCCAAGGATTGTTTTTATAATTAGAAAACAAATCTAACCTGCCTTTGTACGTTATGTTTTTAGCAATAGTATTATTATAGTTAATGGTTGCAAATGCACCAATTTCTTGCAAAGCATGTTTGCCACTATCTAAACCATAAACACCCTGTTTGGCTAATTTGTTACTTGCAACAATCACTGTTCTTGAAGTTAATGGCGATAAGAATACTGATATTTTATCTGATGGTTTATAATCAAAACCCACAGACAAAACCACATAGGCAGGCGATAAAGCGGTAGATGTAAGCGTTGCATTATTACCACTAAAAGAATAACCATCAAAAAATTGGGTTCTAAAATTGAATAAGCTAGATAAATACCACTTACCTGTGCTATCCATTTTGTAGCCGTATTTGCTTAAAAAATCTATCCTGTCGTCATTTTTTCTACCACCAAGGCTAGTGCTTTGCACATAACCAAGGTTTACATCCAAGTTATTATCAAAACTTATTCTGTCTTTTTTATGGTACATGAAATAATTGAAGTAGCCACCAACAGCCAATGTAAAATTATCGCCACCAGCAGCCCAATTACTTAGTGATGCTTGCGATAAATTAAAACTCAATAAACCGCCTTGCTTCCATTTCCAAGTGCTTGTATCTGCTTCTTTTTTTATGTTTCTATTGGTTTCGCTTCTTAATCTGTTTAGTACTACAGCCTGCGCTTTTACTGACAATACACCCAAACTTATTAAAATAGCCAATACCAAATGCTTCATGTTGATTGCTTTTTTGCGAAAATAAGTGTTGAATAATTAATTCAGGTCGCTAGTTATAGATTTTTAAGTTGAATTGCCAAAACGAATAGTACGATTTTCAATAAAAACCCTTTTATAGCTGTTGTGTATATTGTTTTAGGAACAACTTTTAATATCGCTCATACTTGCTTCTACTCTTTTTCTCATTGCATTTTTTATAAAGGCTACCGAGGGTGTATCTTTTCTTCTCGAATTGGATTTTCTTTCAAAAGGACTTGTGGTTTTGTATTGCATTTGAAAATGTCCTAAATCCATTTTAAAATTATTAATTTGATTTTCAAAAACTAATTCCGATTTTTTCAATAAAGCAATTTGATATACAAATTCATTAAATCTTTACGGAAATGTTTTACAACAGGGATAAACTGATAACTAGCACCAGCACCAAGAATATAGGTTAATTCATTACTCATAAGTATCAAATATAAAAAAAAGCCCCTGCATCTCTGCAAGGGCTTTATCATTCTTATCATTTAAATCACTAAAAAATCAGTGGTCTATTTTACTTCTTCAAACTGTGCATCTTCTACTGTATCGCTTGCAGCTTGTGCACTAGCACCTTGGCCAGCAGGCTCTTGTGCAGCAGCACCGCCATCAGCTTGCGTTTTGTAGATGTCTTCACTTGCAGCAGTCCAAGCAGTGTTTAATTCTGTCATAGCTGTGTCAATAGAAGCGATATCTTGATTTTTGTGAGCTTCTTTCAATTTTTCAAGTGCTACTTCAATAGGTGCTTTTTTATCAGCAGGTATTTTGTCAGCGTACTCTTTAAATTGTTTTTCAGTTTGGAAAATTAAGCTATCAGCACTGTTAATTTTTTCAACTCTTTCTCTAGCTTCTTTATCAGCAGCTTCGTTGGCTTTAGCTTCAGCTTTCATTTTTTCAACTTCTTCTTTGCTTAAACCGCTACCAGCTTCTATTCTAATGTTTTGCTCTTTACCAGTGCCTTTGTCTTTTGCACTTACATGCAACATACCGTTGGCATCAATATCAAACGTCACTTCAATTTGAGGTACACCTCTTGGTGCTGGTGGTATACCATCTAAGTTAAACATACCAAGGCTTTTGTTTTGTGTAGCCATTGGACGTTCGCCTTGTAATACATGAATTTGTACACCGGGTTGGTTATCGCTTGCAGTTGAGTAAACTTCAGTTTTCTTAGTAGGGATGGTTGTATTGCTAGCAATCATGGTAGTCATAATGCCACCCATTGTTTCAATACCTAAGCTTAAAGGTGTAACGTCTAATAACAATACATCTTTTACTTCACCAGTTAATACACCACCTTGTATTGCAGCACCTACAGCAACCACCTCATCAGGATTAACACCTTTGTTTGGTTTTTTGCCAAAGAATTTTTCTACAATTTCTTGTACTTTAGGTATACGTGTACTACCACCAACCAATATTACTTCGTCAATTTGAGAAATACTGTAACCAGCGTCTTTCAACGCAGCTTCACATGGTTTTAAGCAACGAGCAAATAAATTGTCAGCCAAAGCTTCAAATTTTGCACGGCTTAATTTTTTTACCAAGTGTTTAGGTACACCGTCAACAGCGGTAATGTATGGTAAGTTAATTTCAGTTTCGTTAGACGCACTCAACTCAACTTTCGCTTTTTCAGAAGCTTCTTTCAAGCGTTGTAAAGCCATAGGATCTTTACGTAAGTCTATTGCTTCATCAGCTTTAAACTCGTCAGCCAACCAATCCATAATCACTTTATCAAAGTCATCACCACCTAAGTGTGTATCACCATTGGTAGATTTTACTTCAAATACACCGTCACCTAATTCCAATACAGAAATATCGAATGTACCACCACCAAGGTCAAATACGGCAATTTTTTGATCAACGTGTTTTTTATCTAAACCATAAGCCAAAGCAGCAGCAGTAGGCTCGTTTACAATTCTTCTAACATTTAAGCCTGCAATTTCACCAGCTTCTTTTGTAGCTTGACGTTGCGCATCATTAAAGTAAGCAGGTACAGTAATTACCGCATCCGTTACTTCAGTGCCTAAATAATCTTCAGCAGTTTTTTTCATTTTCTGCAACACCATCGCAGAAATTTCTTGAGGTGTATATAATCTGCCATCAATATCTACACGAACGGTATTATTGTCACCTTTTACTACTTTATAACCCCAATGGCTAATTTCTTCTGTCACCTCATCAAAACGACGACCCATAAAACGCTTTACCGAAGCAATCGTGTTTTGAGGGTTTGTAATTGCCTGACGTTTTGCAGCATCACCTACTTTGCGCTCACCATTTTTTAAAAAACCAACAATCGAAGGGGTGGTTCTACGTCCTTCCTCGTTAGCTATTACAACTGGTTCGTTACCTTCCATTACAGAAACGCAACTGTTCGTTGTTCCTAAGTCTATACCAATAATTTTGCCCATAATATGTATTTTTACGAAATCCAATAAGTCAATCATTATGCCATTACAAAAACAAGTGCAAAATTGGCAGACTCAACACGTTATAGGTTTTTATGGAACGAACTTTTGTCCATTATTCGGCAGTAGTTGCGTCGCACACTGCAACTATTGTCACTTTTATCAGCTTTGCCCGCAGCGTATTTCTGTCTGAATGGGTATTTTTAGGATTGTAAGGATTTTGTGATTATTGCTTAAATAAAGACTTTTACTTTTGCTATGAGAAAAAATCGCCCGCAGATTACACAGATTAACGCAGAGAATCTGCGAAAATTAGCGAAATCTGCGGGAGATATTTTATTAAAAAAGATGTAATGGTAAATACTTGAGTGTTTAAAATGCGATAATGCCAGTAACCAGAAACCAGCAACCAAATGAATTTTTTCGAACTTTTCAACATACCAATCAGCTTACAAGTAGATGCATCAGTTATAAAAGCCAAGTTTTACGAACTAAGCCGTAAATATCATCCTGACTTTTTTTCGCAAGCCACAGAAGCAGAGCAAGAAGATGCATTAGAAAAATCATCGTTGCTAAATAAAGCCTTTAAAGTGTTTAACAACAAAGAAGAAACACTAAAATATGTATTGCAATTAAAAGGCTTACTAGAAGATGAAGAAAAGTACAAGCTATCACCAGACTTTTTAATGGAAATGATGGAGCTAAATGAAGCTTTGATGGATGCTAAAATGGAAGAAGACGAAGCAACTATCTCAAATCTCAAATCTCAAATCTCAAGTTTAGAAAACGAATTGTATGACAATATTAAAAGCATTATTGAGCATTTTAAAGACGGTGTTTCTACCCAAGAAGAGCTGTTGCAAGTAAAAGACTATTATTTTAAGAAAAAATATTTAGCCCGTATTTTGGCAAGTACAAAGTGATGCCCCTATATTTGCAGCCCAATTCACAACGAGTAGTAGCCCAGATGGCGGAATTGGTAGACGCAGCAGACTCAAAATCTGCCGTTCGCAA
>JAAFHG010000132.1 GCA_013297585.1 Chitinophagales bacterium | reverse complement strand
CCAATACTAGCCAACAAGCAGAGAACTTTAAAAAGATTTTATTAACCCTAACAGACGACCCAAGGGTAATTTTAATAAAATTGGCTGACCGATTGCACAACATGCGTACCATGGATAGCATGAAAAAGGAAAAGCAGCTAAAAATTGCATCTGAAACGGTTTGGGTGTACGCACCACTAGCGCATCGCATGGGCTTGTACAGCATTAAAACCGAGCTAGAAGATTTATCTATGAAGTATTTGGAAACAGATGCTTATAAGGACATTGCGAAAAAACTATCTGACACCAAGCGAGAGAGAACACGCTATATCAATGAATTTATCCGCCCATTAAAAGAAAAACTAGCTGCTACTGGCTTTAATTTCGAGATTTATGGCAGGCCAAAAAGCATCCATTCAATTTGGAATAAAATAAAGAAAAAAGGCGTATTGTTCGAAGAGGTATACGACCTTTTTGCTATACGTGTAATACTAGATGCACCTGCTGAAAAAGAAAAAGAACAATGCTGGAAAGTGTACTCGATGATTACCGATGAATATACACCTAGCCCAGAACGCTTACGTGATTGGCTGAGTAACCCTAAAAGCAATGGCTATGAGGCTTTACACACAACAGTAATGGGGCCGCAAGGCAAATGGGTAGAAGTGCAAATACGTACCAAACGTATGAATGAAATTGCCGAAAAAGGCTTGGCTGCTCACTATAAATACAAAGAAGGTAGTAGCGATGAAGACCGTTTTGATAAATGGTTTGGGCAAATAAGAGAAGTACTAGCACAAGAAGATACCGATAGCGTTAACTTTTTACAAGACTTTAAAACCTCATTTTTAGCCGAAGAAATTTATGTTTACACACCAAAAGGCGAAGTAAAAATGTTGCCTAAAGGTAGCACCGCATTAGACTTTGCATTTGCGGTTCACAGTGCTGTGGGGGCAAAATGTATTGGCGCCAAAGTGCATCATAAATTAGTACCAATAAGCCATAAACTGCGCAGTGGTGACCAAATTGAAATTATTACCAGCAATAAACAAAAACCAAGTGAAGATTGGTTAAACATTGTTGTTACCGCTAAGGCAAAAGCAAAAATTAAAGACAGCCTACGTGAAGAAAAACGCAAGATTGCAGAAGATGGCAAATACATTTTGCAACGCAAGCTAGAAGGTATGGGCGCAGCTTACAGCCAATACAATATTGATGAATTGATGAGCTTTTATAAGCTCTCATCGCAGCTAGACTTGTTTTACAATATAGCCGTAAAAGCCAATGACCTTAAAGAACTAAAAGAGTTTCATGTACTAGGCGATAAACTAGAACTACCTAAGCCAAAAGTAGTAGTACATGAAGTAGCGGTAGAACCTCAAAAGCATTATAGCAAAAAAGAAAGTGAACTCATCATTTTTGGCGAAAGCAGCGATAAGATTATGTACTCGCTAGCCAAGTGTTGTAGCCCAATACCAGGCGATGCAGTGTTTGGTTTTGTAAGTACTGGTAAAGGCTTAATTATCCATAGAACTAACTGCCCAAATGCCACACAGCTAATGGCAAATTATGGCCATAGAGTGGTGAAAACCAAGTGGGCTAAAAACAAAGAAATCTCTTTCTTAACAGGTTTAAAAATTGTTGGTGTAGATGATGTGGGTGTTATTAATAAAATTACCAACATCATCAGTGGCGAACTGAAGATTAATATTGCCGCCCTTACTATAGAAAGTGGTGAAGGCATTTTTGAAGGTACAGTAAAAGTATTTGTACACGATAAAGAAGAACTAGAAGAACTTGTAGCAAGGCTTAAAGAACTGAACGGTATTCAAAGAGTGGATAGATTTGATACAGAGGAAGGGAAATAGAAATGTTTTCCACATCTATCTGTTAAAAAATAAAATGATTGTTTCTATACCAATTTACAAAAACCCAACACTTACATTTGCGGCTCAATAACAAATTATGGTTGATGTAATTCTTGGTTTGCAGTGGGGTGATGAAGGCAAAGGCAAAATAGTTGACTTCTTTGCACCTAACTACGATATAGTGGCTCGTTTTCAAGGCGGCCCTAATGCTGGTCATACATTGTACGTGGGCGATAAAAAAGTGGTGTTGCACCAAATCCCTTCTGGTATTTTTCACCAAAATACTACCAATATTATTGGTGGTGGTGTGGTACTAGACCCAATAACGCTTAAACGTGAGTGTGATTTAGTAGCTTCTTTTGGTATTGATGTAAAAAAGAACCTTTTTATTAGCGAACGTACCAATATTATTGTGCCTACGCACCGTGCTTTAGATAAAGCAAGTGAGTTATCGAAAGGTGATAGCAAAATTGGTTCTACATTGAAAGGTATTGGCCCTGCGTATATGGATAAAACGGGTCGTAATGCTATTCGTGTAGGCGATTTGCTAGATAAAAGCTTTACGTCTCAGTACATAAAATTGCGTTTAAAACACCAAAAGCTATTAGATAATTTTCATTTTATTGAAGATATATCTAGCTGGGAAGATGAATTTTTTGAAGCCCTAGAATTCTTAAGAACATTAAATGTTGTTAATAGCGAATACTTCATTAACAATCAAATTACTGCAGGTAAAAAAGTTTTGGCCGAAGGCGCACAAGGCACGATGCTAGATATTGATTTTGGAACTTTCCCTTTTGTAACCTCCTCAAATACTATTTCTGCAGGTGTTTGTACTGGTTTAGGTGTTTCGCCAAAACAAATTAACGAAGTTTTGGGTGTAACAAAAGCGTATTGTACAAGAGTAGGTAGCGGTCCTTTTCCTACAGAATTGAACGATGCAACTGGCGAGGAATTACGCAAGCTAGGTAGCGAATTTGGTGCTACTACTGGCCGTCCTCGTAGATGTGGCTGGATTGATTTAGTAGCTTTGAAATACACTTGCATGATTAATGGTGTAACCAAAATAATCATGACCAAGGCGGACATTTTAGATAGTTTTGAAGAATTACAAGCTTGTACTGCTTACGATATTAATGGTAAGCAAACAAAAGAAGTACCATTTGCGATATCTAAAGTAAAAATAGATCCTGTATTAGAGGCTCATGCTGGTTGGCATTGCGATACATCATCTATTAAAGAAGCAGCAAATCTGCCTCAAAACATGTCAAACTACATTAGTTTTATAAACAGTTATGTAGGTGCGCCTGTTAAGTATGTGAGCAATGGTCCAGGTAGAGAGCAAATTGTAGCTTTGTAAAGAAAATATATTTGGTTAATTAAAATTTCAGTTGAAAATTTACTCTATAAAATCTTATTAGAACATGGCAATTAAATCTGATAAGGATGCAAAATCCACAGCAAAGAAAACACCGGTAGCAAGTGCTGCGCCGAAGGCATCATCTAAAAGTAAAAAACAATTAGAAGACGATGATGATGACGACGATTTTGATGAAGAAGATACAAAACCTGCAAAAAAAGGTGCAAAAGCTTCTTCTAAAAAAAGTGAAGATGATGACGACGATGATGACGAAGTAGAAGAAAAAGAAGACGATTGGAACAAAAGTGATGACGATGATTGGGATCCAGATTTTGATGAATTTGATATTCCAAAGTCAAAAGGTGGCGCAGCTAAAAAACCAGCAGCAGGTGGTAAAAAAGCGAAAGACGATGATGATGATTTTAAACTTGATGAAGACTTCAAAGAGTTTGATTTGTTTGATACCAAAGGCGGCGGCAGTGGTTTTGATGATGATGATGATGATTTTTAATCATCGCTACTAAACGCACCCATTTATTTGTGCAAAGAGCTACAGAAACATTTGTAATACAAGATTTTCAAAAAACAAAGCAACAGCTATTGCATTGGGCTAACCAATACAATAGCTGTTCTTTTTTAGACAATCACCAATACACATCGCTACACCATAGCGTAGAATGTTTGGTGGCCGTAGGTGAAGTCAATCGCTTCTCGCCTACTAGCAATCATCAAAGTGCATTAATTAGTTTTTTACAACAAAAAAACGATTGGCTTTTTGGTCATATCAGCTACGATTATCACAGCATTTTACAGCCATCATTAACGCAGCAAAAGCTTGACAATATTGGCTTTCAGCCAATACATTTTTACCAGCCAGAAATAGTGCTACAACTATCTGCCACCGAATTGAAAATTGAAAGTTTAACAAAAACACCGCTTGATATTTTTAAAGAAATAACAAACACACAAAACAAAGAACACAAAATATCAAACCAAGAAATAGCAATTAATTCTCGCATTAGCAAAGCAGATTACCTACAAACTATCAATCAACTTAAGCAACACATTTTACGAGGTGATTGCTATGAAATTAACTACTGTCAAGAATTTTACGCTGAAAATGCTACGATAGAACCTCTTGCCATTTACCAACAATTAACAGCCATTTCGCCTAATCCTTTTGCAAGCTATTACAAGCTAAACGACAAGTATTTGCTCTGTGCAAGCCCTGAACGTTATTTAAAAAAGCAAGGCAATCAATTAATTTCTCAGCCTATAAAAGGCACATTTAAAAGAAATCTACAAAATGCTGAAGCAGATAATGTACTTAAGCAACAATTATTTGCCAGCCATAAAGACCGTACAGAAAATGTGATGGTGGTAGATTTGGTACGTAATGATTTGAGTCGCATTTGTAAAGAGGGTTCAGTAAAAGTGGAAGAGTTATTTGGCATTTATACTTATCCACAAGTACATCAAATGATATCAACTATTGTGGGTGAAATAGATGACACAACCAACCTTGCAGATATTTTACAAGCCACTTTTCCTATGGGCAGCATGACAGGCGCACCAAAGCAAAAAGTGATGCAATTAATAAACCAATACGAACCAAGCAGCCGAGGGTTGTATTCAGGTGCAGTTGGCTATATTACCCCCACAAAAGACTTTGATTTTAATGTGGTCATCAGAAGTATTTTATACAATGCCTCTAACCAATATTTATCTTACCAAGTAGGCGGTGGTATTACATTTAACAGCATTGCCGAGCAAGAATATGAAGAATGTTTGTTAAAGGCAGAAGCGATAAGAAAAGTGTTAACCGCTAGCGAAGGATAGCAACACTGATTACACTGATTAAATGGATTAAAGCAGATTTATCTTATCATATTACATCTGCGATTATCAGTTTCATCCGCTTAATCAGCGTTCCTATCAATAATCTTAGCAAATCATTGCATCATAAAAATCATTAAAATCATTAAAATCACCAATACACAACTACTTTTACAATTCATTGTTATAGCACTATGCAACCGGTTATAAAAGTTTCCCATCTATCCAAGCAATTCAAAGATTTCAAAGCCGTCAGCGACCTATCTTTTACCGTAAATCAAGTTGATGTGTATGGTTTTTTCCATTCGTAGGTTCTATTAACGTCATTAACATACGAATGGTGGTACTTTTAGGGCAAAATGGTGCAGGTAAAAGTACCACCATTCGTATGTTAATGACGTTAATAGAACCTACGTCAGGCGATATTGAATTATTTGGCATGCCTTTAAAAACACATCGCAACGAGATATTACGCCAAGTAGGCGCAGTCATCGAAAAGCCCGATGTGTACAAGTATCTATCCGCTTACGAAAACATCAAGCTGTTTGCAAAGTTGAGTGGCGTGAAAGTAACAGATAAGCTGATTATGGATCAACTAGAAATGGTTGGGCTAGCAACACGTGCCAAAGACACTGTTAAAACCTTCTCGCAAGGCATGAAGCAAAGGCTTGGTATTGGTATTGCGTTAATACACAACCCTCAACTAATTGTACTTGATGAACCTACCAATGGTCTTGACCCGCAAGGTATTGCTGATATTAGAAACCTGATTTTACGCTTAAGTAGAGACATGAAAAAGACCGTTGTGGTTTCTTCTCACTTACTTAACGAAATTGAGCAAGTAGCCACACGTGTTTTGATTATTGACAAAGGCAAAAAGCTAATAGAAGGTAATGCGAACGAACTGTTTGACCCTGCACAAACCATCGTTGAAATTACCACTGCTGATAATGCATTTGCATTGCAACAATTAGCGCAAAGCAACTGGCAGCAACATGTACAAGCATCACGCAATAGCAACATCTTTTTAAAACTAGATAGGCAAGCAATTCCTCAGTTACACAGAGATTTAGTGAACCTGAATATTGAAGTGATTTCGCTGCAGCCGCGCCACAGTTTAGAAGATTATTTTTTACAAATTACTAGCACCAACCAACATGTACAAGCTTATACAAATTGAGTTATACAAAATCTTCCGTAGGCCACGCACCTACATTGCATTTGCAGCCATCACAGCGCTCATTACCATTATTCAATTTGGTTTAAAGCTAGATGGTAATACTTATGCAGAGTTTATGATGCGTGATTTATCATCGTCAATAACCATCGATGGTAATATTTTAAATGGCTACTTAGTTTGCTACATTATGCTGCAATTATTATTGGTACACGTGCCATTATTAATTGCCTTAATTGCAGCCGATATGATTAGTGGCGAAGCCAATATGGGCACATTGCGCATCATGCTTACAAAGCCAATTAGTCGCACACAATTTATGCTAGCAAAGTTTGCAGCAGCAGCCGTTTACACCATGATGTTACTAGTTTGGCTAGCTATTTTAGCCTTGTTTGGCAGTATGTTAATTTTTGGTACAGACGACCTGTTTTTAATGAAAAGCAGCTACGTGGTGCTTTTAAAAAATGGCGATATTTTCTGGCGTTACGTAGGTGCATTTGGTTTTGCAGCAGTAGCCATGTTAACCGTTGCAGCACTTGGTTTTCTATTGTCAGTTTTTGCCGAAAACTCAATTGGCCCTATTGTTGCCACCATGAGTGTCATTATATTTTTCACCATTTTAAGTACGCTCAACATTCCTATTTTTAATGCCATCAAACCATTTTTGTTCACCACACATATGAACGATTGGAAAGAGTTTTTTGACATGAAAGTCACAGATACCAACGAGTCTATCATTGGCTCGGTGTTAAGGCCAGAGAAAATCATCAACTCAATTTTAGTGTTGCTCATTCACATAGTAGGCTTTGTTACAGCAGCCATCCTCATTTTTAAAAAGAAAGACATTTTAAGTTAAACAATCTCACCACATAGGCATGTTAGACACATAGAAATTCTCACAAGAAACTATCTGCCTATGTGACTATGTGGTAAAAAAACATCAACACATGAAACAATTACTCACTTTTATCATACTTTTTGCATTACACACCACAGTAGGTGCACAAGATGTTACAGCACTCATAAACAAAGTAAAAGCCAAGCTAGATGCGGTGAACGATTATGAAGCAGATGGCAAAATGAAAACCGATGTAGCTTTTATAAAAGCACCATTAGGTAGAGTAAAAGTGTACTTTAAAAAGCCTAATAAGTTTCGCTTGAAGAAAGAAGGTGGCATTTCTTTATTGCCAAAAGGTGGTGTTTCAGTAAACATGAATTCACTCATCAGCACCAAAGATTTTGTAGCAATTGCTGCTGGCGAATCAGTTGTAAACGACACTAAAGTAAAAATTATAAAGCTATTACCTGGTGGCGATAACAGTGATATTGTACTGACCACTTTATACATTGATGAAGCCAATTTACTCATTCGCAAAGCCGTAACTACTACCAAAGAAAATGGCACTTACGATATAGAAATGACCTACGGAAAATTTGCCAATTACAGCCTGCCAGACAAAGTGGTATTCAGCTTTAACACGAAAGATTACAAGTTACCTAAAGGCATTACACTTGAATTTGATGACAACAAAAAGCCAGAAACAGAAGCCGAAAAACTGCGTAACAAAAAAGGTAGAGTAGAAATTACTTATACTAACTATAGCATTAACAAAGGCATTGATGATTCGGTATTTAAAATGTAGTTACTTCAGTGTATTCGCCATTTGAGGCGCTAATAATTCAGCCCACAATTTGTATTGCTTACCACTTGGGTGCAAGCCATCTATTGCTATTAAACTTCTATCTGTTGCGGCTAATCTTGATGCAGGTGTAATATCAATATAATTAACACCTGCAATGCTTTGCGTTACTTGCTTGTTAATAGCATTATAAGCATCTATTTGCTGGCTAATAGTAGAATTATTACCACCAAAAGGCGTTACGCCATAATCGGGAATACTTAGCACAAATACATGGCTTGGTTTATTTCCTGCAAGCTGTGTGGCCGTTTGTAACAACTGTAAAAAGCGCCCACCATAGTCATTAATATTTCTATTTTGATATTGGTCATTCACCCCAATTAGTAAAGTCACCACATCAAACGGCCCTTTGGGATTAACACTTGTAATAGCAGTTGCAAGATTAGTGGTTGTCCAGCCTGTAGTAGCAATGTATTGCAGCGGTACAATATTGATGTTCTGTTGCTTTAGTATAGCGGCTGTTTGCGCAGGAAATCTATCTGCGCTGTCAACAGATTGACCAATAGTATAAGAATCACCCAAAGCCAAGTACGATTTATAAACAGATGTGGTAGGTATTGGTGTAGGAATTACGGGCGTTACAGTTGGTGTTTCAGTCATAATTACTTTTTTTGTACAGCTACTTGTGTCAATTATCATTAACAATAATAACAGTAGCACAGCTTGATATCGTATCAGTTTTTGCATACAATTATATACGTTAACGATTGCACAATTGTTTGTGTTCTACGAAAATACTATTCCATTACATTTGTAACCCTTATTAAAAATTTGTAAACGTAATAACATGCCACAAAAAATCAAGGTTGCCAATCCGGTAGTGGAATTAGATGGCGACGAAATGACCAGAATTATCTGGAAATTTATTAAAGACAAATTAATTCTTCCTTACCTAGAATTGGATATTAAGTACTACGATCTAGGCATGGAATACCGTGACGAAACCAACGACCAAGTAACTATTGATGCTGCAAATGCCATTAAACAATATGGTGTTGGTATTAAATGCGCTACCATTACGCCCGATGAGCAACGTGTAGAAGAGTTTAAGTTAAAACAAATGTGGAAATCGCCAAATGGTACTATTCGTAACATTTTGGATGGTACTGTTTTTCGTGAGCCAATTGTTTGTAG
>JAAFHG010000051.1 GCA_013297585.1 Chitinophagales bacterium | reverse complement strand
CATGTGCTATAGTTACTGTGCACAAGAAGAGCAGTATAATGTAGAAATACTTCATTGCGTTTTTTAAGATTGTGGTAAAAAAAGTAAATAATCAATTACAGTCAAATTATATTTCTACACATTTAATACATTAATAAATAATTGTCACTCTCACTATTCCTGCGCCTAGCATATCAATTTGCCTAGCGGCGGCTTTACTTAGATCTATAATTCTACCACTTACAAATGGACCTCGGTCGTTTATTGTTACAGTAACAGATTTACCGTTGCTTATATTGGTTACAATAACCAATGTGCCAAAAGCAAGAGTACGATGTGCGGCTGTAAATTTTGCGCCATTATATAGTTTACCACTAGCGGTTAGCTTGCCCTCAAATTTATCTGCATAGTACGATGCAAAACCTGTCTCGGCTTTTAGATTTGCTCTAACGGATTTACTTGGTGCCACCTTACTATTACAAGCTACCACAAGTATAATAAAAACAATAAAATATTTCATAATTAAACCAATTAGTACACCCTAATAATGTTTAATATTTTAAAATTTGTCTTGATTGTTCTGGAAAGCGCCGCAAGTGCCTCTATAAAATTTCGTATATACTCGAAAGTTTCACCAGCCTATAACATATATTTAAAATTAAAATACTTCTATTTTATAGGTAATAAAAGCTGTCTAATTAGATTTCACTGTTGTAAGATAACATAAAAGCCTTTAGCTATTTACTTTTTTACAAATAAACTGCAATCTAATTACTTGCCATCAATCCTTTTTTATACATTTATTGCATGGTAACATTAGCACTATACAATCTCAAGGGCGGTGTTGGCAAAACCACTGCCTCTATTAATTTAGCCTATTTGTCGGCTAAAGAAGGTTATAGAACCCTTATTTGGGATTTAGACCCACAAGGTAGTTCGTCGTTTTTTTTAGGTGTAGAAGCCTCTGTAAAAAATGAAGCGAAAAAATTGCTTACCAGCGAACTGACATTATTAGATGCAGTGCAAGCCACAGCTTACGACAACCTAAGTATTATACCTTCAGATTTATCTGCAAGGCAAGCCGATATTTTACTAAACGAGTTTAAGCAATCGAAGAAAAAACTCGCTTCGATGATTGCTCCGTTGAAAAAAGAGTTTGACATTGTAATATTAGATTGCCCACCAGGTATTTCACTGTTACACGATAATATTTTTAATGCTGCAGATTGGGTTTTGATGCCCAATATACCTACCACACTATCTATCCGCTCGTTTACTACTGTGGCTAGTTATTTTGAAGAACATGGCTTTGATAGCGAGAAATTAAAATGCTTCTTTAGTATGGTAGATCATCGTAAAAATTTACACCACGAAGTGATGAATGGATTTTATAAAGACAAAATTTTCTTTAAAAATTACATACCATACCTAAGCGATATAGAAAAGATGGGTATAAATGAAGCGCCG
Organism: Chitinophagales bacterium; assembly: GCA_013297585.1. Taxonomy (GTDB): domain Bacteria; phylum Bacteroidota; class Bacteroidia; order Chitinophagales; family Chitinophagaceae; genus Parasediminibacterium. The sequence goes on along the minus strand of JAAFHG010000051.1, from coordinate 12,899 downwards.
CTTGAAACCTATGCTGCAAACAGCTTTGCAGCGCAATGCTTTAAAGATTTATGGAAAGAAATCAAACACCAAAGCTTTGAGTAATAAAGTATGATGACACGAATCACACGAACTATTTTTTTAGCGTAATCAATCTGAGTAATCTACAAAATCAAAAAAATCATACAAAATCCCAGTTCAGACTAACATGCAAAAAATCATCTCGTCTTGGCATAGCCCTTCTTTAAATAAAAACATGCCAATAGCTACTTATGGTCACTATGGTTTTGCTTTGTTATTAATTCCTACTGCTGCGGCTGACTATTTAGAATATGAACGTTTTCAACTGATAGATGCATTGGCACCAATGATTAATGCTGGAAAATTAAAAGTATTTAGCATTAACAGCATTAACAAAGAAAGCTGGATGAACACTGAAATGAAACCAGAACATAAAGCCATTAGGCAAAACCAGTTTAACCATTACGTGTACAACGAAGTAATACCTTATATAAGAACACACACTAGCCAAAACACCATGATTTATACCTGTGGTGCATCGTTTGGGGCGCTACATGCGATGAACTTATTTTTAAAACGCCCTGATATTATTAATGGCGTAATAAGTATGAGTGGTGTGTACGATTTAACTGAATACACAAAAGGTTTTTGGGATGATCAAGTGTACTATAATAGCCCATACCATTACATACCAAAATTGACAGATGAATGGTATTTGAATAAGATAAAAGCGAGTAATCACATACATATTTATACTGGCTCCGGTAGTCATGAAGATCCAGTTTCTAATAATAAATTTTCACAAGTTTTGTGGGATAAAGGTATTTGGCACGATTTATCAATATGGGGCAATGATATACATCACGACTGGCCTACATGGCGCAACATGTTGCCGATGATTATTGATCAAAAATTTTAAAATATGGCTACCATTGACTGGCAGAAAACGAATAATACCTTGCACAAAAAGTTTGAGTTTAAAAATTTTTCAGAAGCGTTTGCTTTTATGACAAGAGTAGCCATTGAAGCTGAAAAACTCAATCACCATCCATTATGGACCAACGTTTATAACAAGGTAGAAATTTGGTTAAACACACACGATATGGATGATACAGTTACCGAATTAGATTATAAGTTAGCACTAGCTATTGATGGCTTGGTGTAGTCTTAACGAAAAGACCTGTCAGGTATTGAAACCTGACAGGTTTGATTTAAGAAAGTTTATCATTTTAACTGTGCTAATGGCCTTATGCTACAATCAATTACTGAATGCAAGTAGTTAATTCTACGTTTGATTTCTTTTACCATAAACGCTGGTAAACCTAGCAAATACAAGCCTTTTACAAAAGTTGGCAATACCAATATTTGACCTACAAAAAATAGTGGCAACGTTAGTAATAAGCTTAACAAACTCACCATTGCTATTTGCCCCCAATAATGGTACGCCATAGCATTATGCAACAATTTTGGCAGTGCAAATGCTACTAAAAATAAAACACCAAAACCAAGATACACTTGCTGTAATGCAATATTGACAATGCTTTGCACATTAAAAAATTTATAGAACGGGCTAGTACAAGCCGCTGTAAATACTGTTACAAGTATTAAAAACACGAAGCGATACTTAGCATTGAAATCTGGTGTACAGTCGTATTTACTATTGGTTTTAGGTACTGCGACAATTACCTTTCTGTTATAAGAAATTAACTTATATAAGCGTTGCAAACACCATTTTACAGGTGCAATATTAGCTACCCTTTTTACTAATGGAAATTTTACGCTTATTACTTCTAGCATCGCATCTAAACCATACCAAGTTTGGTTAGTTGTTGTGTCTAATAATGGAATTTCATTTTTGCTTTTATGCGTATCTAGTTTACACATTATACTATCAGTTGCTTGGCTAAAAGCCTTTCTACCATTCGCTTCTAGCAAACCTATTTTTACAAAAGCACTTGTGTAAGCATTGCATAGTGGACAATTATCATCGTACACCATTACTTTATTATTAGCAGTCATTGTTATTGTATTTAAGTGAATAAATGTTTGGGATAATTACAATTTCTGAAAAGCCAACATATCATTTGTTGCTTTTTTGCGCAGCTTAAAAAATACAAACAGATTAAAGAAGTGCATTGCACCTAAAAGCAGTATGATAAAACCTACTTTAACACTTAGCATTTCTATCATTTCTTGTGGGTTTACAATGCTACTATGTACTTGCAATGTGTACACAGCGTAACCAATATTTACCAAGTAAAAGCCTACCAAAAGCAGATTATTCACGCTATCAGCTAGCTCTCTATTGCCATGAAAAATATCTATTAAAAACACTTTGCCATTTTTAAATAAAGTTTTAGCTACCCAAATGGTAAGGGCAATTGTTACCACCAAGTAAGTCACGTAGGTTGGAATGATGTAGTTGTTCATGATGTTTAGTTTTTGTTGTTAATTAAATTATCTTAGTTATGATATTTTCAGAAAATATTGAAAGTTTATCGTCAAATAAAAGCTGAGTTACTCAGCTTGATTTCTTTTCAAAAAACGATTATTAGCCTTTAAACAATTTCATAAAACTGCCCCAAAACCAATTTTCCTCTGCTTTGATTATAGTATCAAGTGTTTTATCTGCTTGGCCTGCAAATTTTTGAATATCCTTTACCATACTTGTAAAAGCCATAATATCAGCATCTTTTGGGTCGCCTTCTACATCACTTATTTGGCTTAGCACTTTTACCATTGGGTCTAACTCTCGCTTTTTACGCTGATACATAATGTGCGTTACCACTTTCCAAATATCCTTTTCGGCTGCAAAATATTCTTTTCTATCGCCAGCCACAATACTTTTATCTATCAATTTCCAATCCATCAACTCACGAATATTCATATTGGCGTTACCTCTACTAATGCTTAGGCTAGCCATAATATCGTCGGTACTTAAAGGTTTTGCAGCTACCAACAACAGTGCATGTATTTGCGCCATGGTTCTATTAATGCCCCACTGACCAGCCAAAATGCCCCAACTTTGAATAAACTGTAATTTGGCTTCATCTAATTTCATCTGTATCTTATTATATTTTTTTCTATATGCAATTCGCCTTCGTCAATTGCCTTTATCAGCAACTTTTTATATAGCTCATTTCATAAAGCAAATATAAAAACATTATTTCTGAATTTTCAATAATTAATGAAAATATATTTTTATAGCCTTTCACCATTTTAAAGTTCAGGTTTTCAGTTTTTAAAAATATCTTACGGCATCGCTTACAATGTCACCAAAACTAATTTTCTATGCGTGTATATTATGCCCTACTGTTATGTTGCACAATGCTTTTTTGCAATGCACAAACCACTTCTAAAATAGCCGATAAAACCAAAAACTTTAAAAAGATGGAAGGCTTTTTCACTTATTGGTGGGATGCTACAAATGGTAAAATATGGCTGCAAGTAGATGCGTTTAATAAAGAGTTTTTGTACGTCAATTCTTTACCAGCAGGGCTTGGCAGTAACGATATTGGCCTTGACCGTGGGCAAATTGGTGGGCAAAAAATTGTGTACTTTAATAAGGTGGGTAAAAAATTATTGCTTGTACAACCTAACTATGCTTACCGTGCTTCAAGTAATGATGCTAAGGAGAAAAAAGCGGTACAAGAGAGCTTTGCCCAATCTATTATTGCAAGTTTTGTGGTAGATGAAGATGAAGGCGATAAAGTATTGGTAGATGCAACAAATTTCTTTTTAAGAGATGCACATGGTGTTGCCGATAGAATAAAAAGCATGAAGCAAGGTACGTATATTTTTAATGAAAGCCGATCTGCCATTTACCTACAAAACACCAAGAATTTTCCTTTAAATAGTGAGTTTGAAGCTACTATCACATTTACTGGTGGCAGCGATGCTGGTAGATTTGTAACTACGGTTACGCCTTCGGCTGAAGCAATTACGGTACGCATGCACCACTCTTTTGTACAACTGCCCGATGATAATTTCACGCCTCGCAAGTACGACATAAGAAGCGGCTATTTTGGTATTTCATATTTCGATTATAGTTCCCCATTTACCGAGCCTGTAGAGCAAATGTTAATTGCCAAACATCGCTTACAAAAGAAAGATCCAAATGCTAGTAAAAGCGAACCCATAAAACCCATTATTTATTATTTAGATAATGGTACACCAGAACCTATCCGCTCTGCGTTAATAGATGGTGCCAAATGGTGGAACAAAGCGTATGAAGCGGCTGGCTATATCAATGCTTTTCAAGTGCGCATATTACCTGATAGTGCCGACCCAATGGATAGTCGTTACAACATGATTAATTGGGTACATCGTAGCACAAGAGGTTGGAGCTATGGCGCTTCTATTACCGACCCAAGAACGGGTGAAATTATTAAAGGTCAGGTTACACTTGGCTCGCTGCGTGTACGTCAAGATTATCTCATTTTTACTGGTTTACTATCGCCTTATGAAACTGGTAAACCTGTACCAGAAACCATGAGGCTAGCAGCTTTACAGCGTTTACGTCAGTTGGCAGCACATGAAATAGGACACACTTTAGGTTTACAACACAACTATGCAGCTAGCTTTAACAACAACGCTTCTGTAATGGATTATCCACACCCAAATATTATGTTGAATGCAAAAGGTGAAATGAATTTTTCGCAAGTGTATACCAATGAAATAGGTGAATGGGATAAACGTGCTATTATGTATGGTTATGCAGATTTGGCACCTAGTACTAACATAGATGAAGCCTTGAAAAAATTACTAGAAGAAAATACGAAAAACGGTTTGCTATTTATTGCCGATGCAGATGCAAGAGCTGCCGGTGGCTTACACCCATATGCGCATTTATGGGATAATGGAAAAGATGCTACCGATGAATTAAAAAATGTACTAGCAGTGCGTAAAAAAGCATTGGAAAACTTTAGCGAAAAAGCCATTGGAGACAATACGCCAATGACACGCTTAGAAGATGCTTTGGTACCTGTGTACAATTACCATCGCTACCAAATAGAAGCTGTAACCAAGTTAATAGGTGGCATGAATTATAGCTACAGTGTGCGTGGCGATACATTGCAACAACAACCTGAACCATTGGCAAATGCGATACAGAAAAAAGCTTTAGCAGATGTAGTAGCTTGCTTATCAGCAGACATACTAACACTGCCTGAAAGTATTTTAAAACTATTACCGCCAAGGCCACCTATGTATTACAGAGTTGGCGAATTATTTGCCAAAAGAACAGGCTTAAGTTTTGATGCGCTATCTGCGGCTGAGGCTTTGGCAGATTACGAATTGGCATTTTTATTTAACTCAGAAAGGGCTAATCGTTTGGTGCAAATGAAAGGCAGATTTAACACCATTGGTTTTGATGATGTTGTAAATACTATTGCTGATGCAGCTTTTAAAACCGATGGCTTACAAGGCTTAAAAAAGCAAGTACAATTACAAACGCAACAACAAGTGGTTACTTGGCTTTTAGCATTAAGTATTAACGATAATGCCAACTATCTAGTAAAATCAATTTGCCACAAAAAGCTACAGGAAATAAAAACAAGCTGCCTAGTAAAAGGAGCAATAAACCCCGACTTAAAAGCGTATTACGGTTATATTGCAGAGCGCATCACTAACCCAAAAGACATCATCAATCCTCCGGCAAAAGAGATTGCACCAGGCGCACCAATAGGTTGCGATTGGGAAGCTTATTACTAGAATGACATATAGACAATACCCTGTGATATCAAGTAATCACAGGGTATTTTTGTATAATTTTAATGTGTGCCTTATTCTACTTCAAATGTGTCGTCTTCTTCTTCAAACAAGTCTTCATATTCAGCAGCTTGTTCTTCTGTTAGTTCGTCTACAATTTCATAGAATACATCGTCTTTTCTCTTCCAGTAAGTTATGTCTTCATCATCGTGTTGCAGTAGTAATACGCAATTGTCTGTTTCCATTAAAGGCTGCACAAGCGTAATAAAATCATCTTCTTCTTCTAGTATTAGGTAGAAGCTATTAAGCTGTAAATCTGAGTAGTTTGCCATAATTAAAATTTAAATAAAGGTGCATTAAATAACCTGTTTTAAATCATTTACCCAGTTACTTTTCTGTTATTAATGTACTACTACAAAAAGTAACTACCAAGTTAAACAAATTAATTATAAATTATATATTTATTGCACTTTAAACTTACCCTTTTTAGACTTAACCAGCTTACCATCATCAGCTACCATAATGCAGCTATAGGCAGGGTATTGATCAATCAATTGTAACCCTGCTTCTTTGCCTAGCACCATCAGCGATGTACTAAAACCGTTACACATCTCTGTACTTGGCCCAAATACTGTAACACTGCATAACCCTGTGGCAGGATAGCCTGTAGAAGGGTTGATGATGTGCGAGTACCTTTTACCATTAAACACTACAAACTTCTCGTAACTACCCGAGGTAGTAACCGAGCCACCTTTTAAGGGTACAATGCCTAATAGCTTACGCTTCTGTAAAGGATTGGTAATGCCAATATTCCAATCCTTACCATTTGGTTGCTTGCCCCAAGTACTCATATCGCCAGAGCCATTTACAATGCCTGCTTGTATACCCTTAGCCAGCATCATAGCTCTACAGCGGTCAGCGGCATAGCCTTCGCCCAGGGCACCAAAACCTATCTTCATGCCAGGTAGCTTGAGGAAAATGGTTGAGTTAATTGAATCTAAGATGATGTTTTGATAGCCCACTTTTGCTACCGATTGTTTCACAGCTTCAGGGGTAGGCATGGCAGTCATAGAGCCATCAAATTTCCATAGTCTATCCATTGCGGCAAAGCTGATATCGAAAGCGCCATTGGTGCGCTTAGACCATTCTATGCCTCTTTGGGTAAGCTCAAATACTTCTCTATCTACCTTTACAGGTGCTATGCCTGCATTGCGGTTTACGGCTGATATTTGGGTTTCGGCTTTCCAGTCAGATATTAAATACTCTATTCTACGAACTTCTGCTATTACTGTGTCTATGTAGTGTTCTGCTGTGGTAGAGTCTTTGGCTACAATGATTATGTCGAACCTGCTACCCATGAGCAATGTGGTGCGCTTACGCAATACCTGTGCCTCGCTTGTGAGTAAAAGCCCCATTGCCACTAATGTAAATACCAATTGTAAATGCCTTATTGATGCCATTGCTATGTAATAAATGATGTGATAATTGGATGCAAATATTGTTGAACGTTAGCCCTTTGCAAATAAACAGGTAATTGCTGCCAATTGGGTTACCTTTTAGGCAAAAACAGGTTATAGATTCGGTAATTTCTTTTACTTTTTTTGTCACAAGCGCTAGTACTACTATGATACTTCGGTGAAGCCTGTGCTGAGTTTACGAAGTATCTACACTTGTGCGTTCTGTTCGCTGTGGGGCTTTTATTGTAGCGTAGAGATATTTCACACAAAGAAACAAAGGAGACAAAGGCCACAAGGGCTAAACTATACCATATAACTATAATTAACAAGCGCTTACAACATTGTTCCAGCGGAACAACTAGTTGGTAGCTATGTGTATGTCAATGGTTGTAGCGTTCTGTAAGAACGTATCGTGTAATAGCTTGCACCAAACGTTCCTATGGAACAAAGTTGAGACATTATCGTTTCTATTGCCGTTGATTGTGACTTTGACCAATAACAAAAAGAAGCAATTAGACATCAAAGAAATGTAAAACAGAAATTGTGGTATGCTCACTCTCGTTGCCTATTCAACAGACTAACAACAGTGAAAATTATTTGTATAATTATGGTATTACACCATCTAGGTTAAACATAAAAGGTTACGGTAAAGAAGTGCAAAATACAGTAACAATGCTGAAGACGGTAAAATGCAAAACCGTAACATACAATTTTTAATTTCGGCTAATGATGCTATAAAAGCTGATACAAAAACAAGAATCTAATGGAACAAATTAATAGCTAGTAATAATATGTTTATGGAGACTATTCAATGAGTGGTATTTTTTTTGTGTGAAATATTTAACGTTTTGATACTAGCTAATTTTTCATTAGCCGGATATCAGAATCAAAACAAAAGTTTAGGTAATAGGTAAAAAAACTTAGCTAAATTAGTAGTTAAGTTCTTTAAGTTTTTTATAGACACGATTTGCAATAATATGATAACCAAAACTATTCAAATGGGTATTATCAGCTTTCATGCCTGATGGGAATGTGCCTTTGGAAATATCAATTTTATCTTGATTGGATGGTGTATATAAAATAGAGTTCATTTCGCTACTATCAGGTGGCGTCATTTCTATGTAATTATTAGGATAAGCCGTATATGAGTTGAGATTAGTCTTGTTAATGACTTTGTAAGAAACAGATCCAATTGTATCTGAAAGATTTGGTAAAATTCCTAGTACTAGGAATTTTTTTACAGAATTAAATTCAACTGTTTTTTTAATAATATCATTTACATAAGCAATGGAACTATCTTTAGCAAAGCCATAATTATTTCTTCCTAACCAAATTACACTTATGCACTTTTTTTGTTCTAAACCATCATTAGGAATAAATAATGAGTTCGGTGGTATTGTAGAATTGTTTGTCGATTTTGGTTTTATTGTGTAGATCTCTCTTGTTGAGGGTGGCCCCTCAATACCTTTTCTTGAAATTGTGCAAGGAATATTATTTACTTCACCATCAATAGAGTACGCATAATTAGTAGCAGGTGTAGAAAGGAATAAATTTGATATTCTTGTTCCTGAAACATTTGAAACAAGAGAGTCTAAAAATATAGGATTTGTTCCCGAGAAGGCATTTCCTGACAACGTGATGTATATTGGGAGGCCCCCTTGCCTAGCAGCAATTTGCTGTGCTGTTTGTCCACCAATGCCACTATTGTTTATTATTCTATTTGGTAACAGTTTACTTATAAAAAATGGATATGTAAATCCATCCTCTGAACCAGCACCCTGTGTCATACTATCTCCAATACAATTAATCGGTAATTTTTCACTAGGTTCAATTTCTGTTTTTACACAACCTAAAAAGAAGAAAAATAAAAAAATACTTGTTTTTTTCATGTTCTTAAAATTTAAAGCTTAAACCACCATTTATATGAGATAAGCTGCTTGTGCCGCCTTCAACCCATAAGCTAAAGTTTGGAGCAACGTATCTTCTTGCGCCAATATGTAAACCACTAGCAAAGCCGCTTTTAGCAGTATTTGAATTATTAATATTTTCTGTTGCATACAGGAAAATATAGCCACTGCTTACACCTACATACGTTTCATATTTCTTTGAAATACCTAAGTAGTTATTAAAATATCCATTTATTCGTAATCCTGCATAAATAGCATTTTCTTTAAACGAGAAAGATTCTGTATCATAATCATTTTCATATGTGTATGTATGGCTACTATAGGAAAATGTACCACCTACTGTTAAGGGTAAATTTTTAATCTTTTTTTCGTATACTATTGACGTATTGATTGGACTAGATTCAGAATAGCCATCTTTAAAATAAATACTTTTAACGCCAACACTAACACCTAAACAATGGCGAGATTCCACAAATTTGGGTTTAGCTATTTTTCGCCATATAATACTAATCTCCCCTAAATCGATTATTCCAGATTCATTTGCAGTTTGTTCGTCCTTACTGTTACGTAAGTTATCGTAGTAAAATAGCGTTGCTTTCCTAATTTTTTTTGCGTCAGTAGGTATGTTTTTATAAGTAATGCTTCCTGTAATTGCAGAATCAGGACTTATGGTTGTATTTATGAGATAGTTCTCACCGCCGGTTGCAATGCCGAGAGAATAGTTTTTACAAATAAAATCAGTAAAAGAGGTATCAACTTTCGCTTTCGCATTTCCATTATCAACTAAATGAATTACATGCTTTTGATTTGCAACATTAGTAATTTTAAAAAAAACGGTTACTGTTTTTTCGTTTATGTCCCCAATGCAGCTAATTGCTTTAAAAGTTACTTGCTTTTTGGCTTGCGAGAAAATCGCAATAGGAATTATGAGTATTACAATGAGAACAAAAAAGGTTCTTGTAAGATATTTTGTAAACATACTATTTTTATGAATGTGAATTATATTTCATTAAAAATTGCATTTAGCGGTTCTTGTAAAGCCTTTGAAATTTTATATAATTGATAGACAGATGTATTAATTTCACCTAACTCTATTCTGCTTAACTGCTTATATTCTATTTCTGACTCATTTGCCAGCTCGCTCATAGATAGCCCCTTCGTAACACGAATATTTCGTATTTTAATGCCAATTTTCGAGGCTAATATTTTTTTAGGATCGGGCATCATGTATAAATGAATATATTACAAAGGTATACCTCTTATTTTATTCTTCAATGTCATATATGACATATTGATATTTATTTATGCTTTTATTTTCTGTTCTAAAAATAACTTCGTGTCTTTGATAATATGATAAAATAAGATTACAAAAAGTAGTTAAGCTAAATATTGTTTATTTAAAGCTTGATAGCTATTTAAAAATTTTAATTATATATTATTTTAATTTATATATAACAAATGGCCTAATGATGCTATTTACTCTAGGCTTATAATCTAGTCTTATAATCTAGTCTTTAGGGCATAGTATCTTAAATTCAATTGTTGTATTATATTTATTATGCCACAAAAAGCCTCAAAATATCAACTCACTGCAACAAACAAATTATTGCAAGTAAATTTTAACTATGAAAACAATAACAGAATTAAAGTCTAGGAAAGCACCACTGGTTAAGATAGACAAGCGGTAAAATAGATTAAATGATGTTGTAGTATTTCCACTAGCGCAGGTCTGAAGCAAGGCAATGCGTGGTAGCCGACCTGTGCTAAAGTGTTACTTATTTTTTATAGATAATTTATTATACGTAAGTAACATCTAGCACAAGTCAAGTGATTTGCGCTAGTAAAGGCATTAACCGCCCCGCCTTGGAGGCACCCCGCCAAAGGCGGGGAATGAAAACCACCACACCAAATTCCCCTCAGCAGATGGGTGGTCGCAGACCGGGGTGTTATTTTAGCCAAGGTATTACCACTAGCGCAGGTCTGTAGCAAGGCACCGTACATCAATAGGTAGATGTTTTCCGTTATTCGGGTTTCCCTCAATAAGCGGCAGACTTATAACAAACCTTAGAACGGCTAGAAGATAATGCGACAAATAATGCCGTTGTTATAAATTGAAAATAAAATAGTTATTTGTACATGTATAGCATATTCGCTTGCGCCACCCCGAGGTTAAGATAAAGCAGATGTTTCATCTGCCTACGCTACATATCAATTCACTGAAAGGCAAACCTAAAGAACAAGTATCAAAGTTCAGAAAAGCGGTAAGATGCGTGCAGCATAGCTATAAAATAGACTGCGGAAATAGATTAGATACTATCAATGCACACCCGCCCAAATAAAAATACCACTTAGATACAACCAAAGTAGTGAAAACACAATATGTACGGTTGTTTCAAATGGTTTTCCTTTCCATAATGTTGCAGAATAGCCAAAGAATTGTATGAATAATCTGATAGACCAGAAAATACCTAGCCCTAGTGATATGGTTTTACCAAGTTTGGTGGTTATCAGTTCTGTTGATGATGTTAAACATAATAAGCCCATTAATAAAATGGTAAGCGCAATAAAAAATGTATGAACCACCATCATTTGTTTATTAACCAAACTCAACGATTGTAGTTCCTTTTGCCAGTTAAAGTATTTGGGAAATATAACGTGCACTAAGGCAAGCGCAATGAGTATAATGCCTATTATTTTAAAGTGAATTTCCATCAGTTGTAAGTATAAAAGTGGTTACAAAAGGTGTTGTTTTTATTTCAGCAGTTACTGTTAAGTTGGCTTGTGCAAAAGTATTTAGCCAGCTAGTTTTTGAATAAAAGTGAAAAAAGCCAATAGCGTAAGCAAGAAAATTATTGGTGTCTCTTAAGTGTTCTGTAATTACAATTTGCCCTGTCGGTTTTGTTACTCTAGCTAGTTCTTTAAAAAACTGGATTCGCTCTTGCTCGTCTCTAATTTCATGTGCTGAAAATATGACTGTAACAATATCAAAGCTATTATTTTCAAATGGTAAATTGTTAGTTGCCACTTGAATGGTGTGTGGTATAGGAGGGTAGGCTTTTCTCGCTCTTTTTATAGATACTTCGGTGTGTTTTTTAGGATTATAGAAATCGCAAATGGTTAATGCTGTTTGTTGGTATTTGCTTTTTATGAGTGTGCTTGTTTCGTCGAAACCAGCATGGATATTTAGGACTTTCTTGTTACTAGTATTTGGCAACCAATTGAGCTGATAGAGGTTTGAAATATCATACACATAAAAGGAAACAAGTAATGACATGGCAACATTTAAAATGGCTAATACGAGCAGCCAGAAAATATATGGTTGTAGTGCTTTTGGCAGTAATTGTTGCACATAAATAAGACCAATAAATACTAAGGCTGCAACTAGATAGAAATGCCAGTTGAAGCGAATGATATTGGCAACACCTTGAAAGGGCCTTCTTTTTAAGTCCATTGCTCTAGTTTTCCTTTTTTCCAATAGTATGGAATATTCTTAATTTCAAAAGCATTTGCAAGCACAACTTGTTGCAGGTTTAGTGACTTTAAAAATTCAAAGTGATAACTTTTCACTGCAATTGGTTCAGGTTTCCAGTTTTCTCGTACCCCTTCAATAATTAAAACCGTTTTGTTTGTTGTGTTGTAAGTAAATGTAAATGGCAGTGGCCCCGCAAATCTTCTAGCATCTTTCCAATTGGTAAAAGGTGAATTAGCAGGTAGCTGTGCGTCAGTTTCTTTTGTATCTATCACTACCTCAAACTTTGATTGAGTGGAGCGAATGGTTTGCAGATTATTCTCTGACGTATTTGAAATATCAGTGGTGGTATAGTTG
>JAAFHG010000504.1 GCA_013297585.1 Chitinophagales bacterium | reverse complement strand
AGTGTTGTTACCGTCAAAGTTGTAAACTTTAGCACCATCGCATATTACCTCTGTTTTGCCTTGTTTTAATACGTATTTTTTGTTTTTATAGCTAATAGTACCGGCTTTACTACCATTATTTACACCTTTACTACTTAAAGATTTAATAGTAATATTTGAAGTGATAGCTTTAAAAGTTTTGATATTGGCACTCACCCCATCCAACACTTTTTTTGCTGCTGGATCGTTTTGGGCTTTTATAGAATTTACTGTTACAATTACTAATGATGCAAAGATTATAAATTTCTTCATTTGTTTCTTTTAATGTGGCAAATATATACCTTAACCAATACTCACAAAGACGGCTTCAAAAACATAAGGTTTAAGTGGCAAAAAAATCGGTGAGAACATAAATAAAAATTCATACCAATTTAATAATTGTTAAAGTAACAATTATTATCTTCGAATTGTCTCAAGTATTTGCCAATCATTAAACCTGTAAACTAACCATATGAAAATTAAGTTCTTCTGCACAAAGTGGGGTTCTGAAGCCTTAGCATTTGATGCGTTTTTAGAAAAAGCGAAACTTGCAGGTTACGATGGTGTTGAAATGAATTTGCCGCTAGATAATGAGCAAAAAGAAGCTATTTTAGGCGCACTTGAAAGTTACAGCATGCCATGGATTGGGCAACATTGGGAAACAATGACCGCAGACTTTGAAGAACATAAGCAACAATTTTCGGACGTTTTAGTAAACCTAGCTACTAGTAAGCCCCTATTTATTCACTCTCAAACAGGAAAAGATTTTTTTTCTTTTGAGCAAAATGCTGAACTAATTCAACTTGCTGATGATATTTCTAAAAAATACGGTATTAAAATTATCCATGAAACACATAGAGGGAAATTCAATTTTGCACCACATATTACACATCATTTTCTACAACAAATACCAACCTTACGTTTAGGATTAGATATTTCGCATTGGGTAAATGTGGCAGAATCTTGGCTTGAAGACCAAATAGCTGCAACAAAATTAGCTTTTGAAAGAGTAGACCATATTCATGCACGTGTTGGTTTTCCCGAAGGGCCACAAATACCAGATCCAAGAGAACTAGAATGGCAAGAAGCATTGACTAAACACGTAAATTGGTGGAAACAAATAATAGCCTTACGCCAACTTGAAGGCTTAGAGTATTTAACCATAACGCCAGAATTTGGCCCTTACCCTTACATGACGATGTTGCCCACAAGCAAATTGCCAATTACGAATCAATGGGACGTAAATGTATTTATGAAAAACTACTTAAAAGAGGCTTTATTGTAATAATGACAACAACAATGGAACTAACAGACAATACGCTAAGAGATTACAGTTTAATAGGTGTTGAAGCAAAAAAAGCTATTGAAAAGGGCTTGGCAAATGCAGATTGGTATCAATCGCCTGTAGATAGAGAGAAAATGCGCAGCTTACTTACTCGTAAAAACGGCCCTGCAATTATAGACACCTTAATTTGGTTTGGCTTAATTGGTTTATCAGGCTACTTAGTATATAAATGGTGGGGGCATTGGTATGCAATATTGCCATATATCATTTATAGCATTTTGTATGCATCAAGTTCAGATTCTCGCTGGCACGAATCAAGTCACGGTACGGCTTTTAAAACAGATTGGCTAAATAATGCTTTGTACGAAATCTCATCGTTTATGGTATTTAGGCAATCAACCGTATGGCGATGGAGCCACGCAAGGCATCACAGCGATACGATTATAAGAGGTAGAGACCCTGAAATAAGCGTACAAAGACCACCAAGATTAAGAGATTTAGCGTTAGTATCCTTAGGCATTGGCGCAGCTATGCCCGAGTGGAAAAAACTTTTAACACATGCATCAGGAAAAATAGACAAAGAGGTAGCAACTTATTTGCCAGAATATGAACACAAAAAAGTAATTCTCATTGCCAGAATATATCTATCAGTATTTTTTTTGGTAATGGCACTTTCAATCATTTTCCAATCTTTTTTACCAATGATGTTTGTGGGATTACCTACATTATTTGGCACTTGGCTGATGCCTATTTATGGTTTTACCCAACATGCGGGCTTAGACGAAAATGTTTTAGACCATCGGTTGAATTGTCGCACCGTGTACATGAATAGAATTAACCGCTTTTTATATTGGAACATGAATTACCACTTAGAGCATCACATGTTTCCATTAGTGCCCTATCATGCCTTACCTAAACTACATGAATTAATAAAAGACGATTGCCCAAGGCCTTACAACGGTATTATTGAGGCTTACAAAGAAATTATTCCCACTATCTTAAAACAGCGTAAAAACCCCACCTATTACGTCAAACGAGCGTTGCCAGAAAAACAAAAGAATATCAATGAAGGCAACGTTATCATAGGTGATGCAAACAAATTAAAAGATGGAAAAATTGAAGTTTGTGAACTAAATGCATTGTCTGTAGGCGATATAAAACGCTTTGATTTTAATAATAAAACATACGCTATTTATAGACCTTCAAGCGATGAAGTTTTTGCTACTGATGGCATATGCACCCATGGCAATACACATTTGGCTGATGGAATAATTATTGGTAATGATATTGAATGTCCTAAACACAATGGCAGGTTTGGTATTAAAGATGGATTGCCGAAAAGAAGCCCCGTTTGCGAAGCGCTTAATACGTATTCAATAACTATTGAAAATGGCTATATTTTCTTGCAACTAACCACTACTAACAACCCAAAAGCAACACAAACATTTAGTTACAAAGTAGTAAGCAACCATAATATTGCCACATATATTAAGGAGTTAATTTTAGAACCTATTGGCAATAGTAAAATTGATTTTAAACCAGGGTAATACACAAAAATTACAATTCCTGAATTTAAAATCCAGTTTAACCAAC
>JAAFHG010000082.1 GCA_013297585.1 Chitinophagales bacterium | reverse complement strand
TACAATATTGCTCAACATTTCTTGCAATTTTTGAGCATACGGACGCATCTGTATAATGGCATCTTGCGCTCTACGCAACTTTGCAGCACTCACCATTTTCATGGCTTTAGTAATTTGCTGCGTACTCTGTACACTTTTAATCCTGTTACGAACCTCTTTTAATTGAGCACCCATTAGTTTTAAGTTTCAAGTTATTGGCGGCAAAAGTAAGGGTTTCACACAAAAATATTTCACACAAAGTAGCAAGAGTTTCACACAAAGCTTCAAAGTAGACAAAGCACACAAAGAATTGTGCTGCTGTCGTTTAATTTGCTTTATTAAAATGATATTGTTGTAAATTTTCTATAGAGCGTTGCGAACTTGGTATTCTTTGTCTCTTTGTGTGAAATGCTACTTGTCTAATGCGTTCATTAAATGATGCTTGCCCTTCATCATAAACTTTTTGCTTTGTTCAATTGCATCCATCACTTGTTCAAGAATTTGCTCGTTGGTATGGCTGTAATCAATTACCATCGGTTCTTTAAAACGAACAGTTAGCAACGAACCTTTCTTTTTAAACGTCAAGCCTTTTTTGGTAAAAGCTCTCCAAAATCCGTTTATAACCACAGGAATCACAGTGGGGTGATTGTTTTTAATAATGTACGCAGTGCCTTTTCTACCGGGTGCAAATGGCTTGGTAGTGCCTTGAGGAAATGTAATTACCCAACTTTTATCTAACGCTTGATTAATTTTTCTCGTATCTGATGGATCTAAACCTCTGCGTACTTCTTTGCCCTCGGCACGCCAAGTACGTTTTACAGTTAAAGCACCGGCTAAAATAAATAAGCGGCTTATCCAACTACCTTTCATCGTTTCTTCAGCGGCCACAAAATATAAATTAGTAAATGGATTGAGTAAGTAAAAAGGTAAACCTAAACGGTTTTCTCTGCGCCAGTGCACCGCACAGAAAATGTGTATAAACGTGATAACATCGGCAAAGTAGGTTTGATGATTACTAACAAATAGTACGTTGCTTTTTGGCAAGTTTTTTAAATGTTCAGTGCCAGAAATTTCAATTTTATTTACTAGCGTTAAACCAGGGTAGGTAATAGCACCAACCACGCCATATATTAGCGAACGAACGATTCTTATGTGTTTTAGTTTGTCAACCAAGCTCATCTAATGGCACTTTTATTCTTTAGAAATAAAGTTGCAATATAGTAATTGTGATGAAAATGTTAAGGCAATTGTTTTACTAAAAGCCGCTTATTTATTTTACTCACTCGCACTTAACTCGCTTTGTTTAGCAGGCGCTTTGCTAGCTATTAATCCAAACATCATTACCAAAGCAGATAGAATAATCACTTGAATAATAAGTGATTTATTAGCAATGCTATTGCTTTGGCTAATTGGTATTGATAAAAAAAGTAGAATGGTAATTAAGCCGCGTGGTGCTATAAAAAGCAAAGGTTTTACTGGCAGTTTAAACAACTTTAAACAAACCCACCGTGATAAGAAAATGCTGCCAGTAATACTAACAGCCCAAATAATAGTGCTAGAATTTAACAACTCGCTTGTTTCAATTAAAAAGCCAAATAGCAAAAAGAATAAGGCACGAACAAGAAATACAATTTCTGTGGTTAAATCTTTAAAACGATGCACTTCTTTATTCAAAATTTCGGGGCTTAATTTTTGAATAAATTTAATATGTGTGAGTTCATCTAGGTTGCCCACAAACAATCCGAAAAGTAATATGAAAATTAAGGCGGGTAAATGATACATTTTAGACACCGCATAAATGAGTACAATCATTAAAATAATAGGTACAAATTTTACAGGTTGCTGAATTTTACTAAGCAAATAAGCGAGTAAAATGGTAGCAACAAAGGTTATAATAAGTGTTAGTAATAAATCTAATGCAAAATGGCCAGCTATAGCAACCGTAATAGCATCGTTAAGCGTAATAAAATTGAAAAGAATTACGCCAAAAATATCTGACAAACTACTTTCATAAGTAATAAATTCTTTGTGTGTAGCTATCAAGTTTTTGGCACTAGGTATGGCAATAGCGCTACTAATAATGGCAAAAGGAATGGCATTAGCCAAACCAATTTTAAAATTACTATTGCCAAAATATTGAAAAGCAAATGCCAAACCAAAGCTTAAGACCAACATTGGCACCAGTGCCACAAGTGAAGATTTGGCTACTAGCGGCAATTTTGAACGGTTAAGTTCTAATTCTAATGACCCTTCTAGTACAATTAATACCAAACCTACCGTACCAAGTATTGGTAAAATTGGGGTTAAATTTGGTATAGTAATATTTAAAAGTGTACTTAGTTGTTTAGCTGCCCACCCAAGTATTAGCAGTGAAATTACCGAAGGTATTTTTGTTTTAGAAGCACTAATATCGAATAAATAGGCTAGTAGTAATAAACCGCAAATGGTAATAATAATAGACGTTGTCATGCCAAATTAATTTGGTAAATGTGGCTAAAATAGGCAATATCCTTTGACAGAAACTGTTATTTTATGATAACAGGTAAATGGACACTTATCCATTTATCGCTCTGTCTTTTACTGGTACAACCAGTTTTAATCCGGACCAAATGTCGCTTACCGCACACACTTTTACATCTACCAAACCATTGGCTAGGGCAATTTGCCTAATATCGTCTTCTGTAATGTTACAAGGTATTTTAGATGCCTTTTTTGGCCAAGAAACCCATATCGAACCGTTTGGAAAAATTTTTAGCCTTAAAGCTACAATATCACTGGTTAGTTCTGCAATGTCTTTTGTAAAATAATGTATCATTTGTGTAGCAATGGTCGCGTCTTTTGTAAATGTTACATCTGTTGGTATGTTCGTAAAAAAACTAATATAGTCATCTGGCGGGTTTACCAATCTGATGACTGTGCCTTCTTTAATGCCTAATTTTTTGGCTAGTGGTGTACCTGAATATCCTGTTATAGCCATTTGTTACATTTATGCGTTTTCTAAAGTAGCAATATCTATTTTACCCATTTGCATTAAGGCTTGCATGGCTCTGCCGCCTTTGCTTGGGTTACTCATTAGGTGCCCTAAGTTAGCTGGAATTATTTGCCAACTAATACCAAAACTATCTTTTAACCAGCCACAATTACCTGGTGAACCACCATTAGCAGTTAGTTTTTCCCAGTAATAATCAATCTCATCTTGATTGGCACATTCTACTACTAAAGAAACGCCCTCGTTAAATTGAAATTGATGATTACCCGCGCCATCCATAGCAGAAAATAACGTATTGTTTATTGTAAAATGACCAAATTTTACATATCCTTCTGGTGCTTCTTCACCTGCTTTGTATAAATTTAAAGGATGTATTTGCGCATTTGGAAAAATGCTTGCGTAGGATTCTATGGCAGCTTTTGCATTGCCAAATTGCTTGCCTACAAACAAAAAACTCGGGTAAATTTTAGGTATAGAATCTGGTGTATTAGCTAGCATTAACTGCCAAGCTACCCCAAATTGATCGCTTAAAAGTGCATATTTTTCAGCCCAAGGATATTTGTCTAAAGCCATCATGGTTTTGCCACCTTCTAGCAATTTCGCATAAAAACTATCTATTTCTGTTTCGCTTTCGCAGGTTACAAACAGCGAAATACTTGGGTTGATGGTAAACACTGGCCCACCATTTAGCCCCATTATTTTAAAACCTTCAATTTCAAAGTTTACCACCATGGGTGTATCGGCAGTAATTTTAGAATTGTTGAAAATGCTGGTATAAAAGCTAGCAGCTGCTTTAGCTTGCCCATCAAACCAAAGGCAAGGGTGAATTTTATTAGCCATGTTGAATTATTAAGTAGTAAATGAGATGATTATTTATACAAAAATAGACCTCATGTGAAACTTATTGCCTGTGTGAAAGCGACAAATTACAGGTAAAAAAAGACAAACAAAATCTATTCTGCGTTATCTGCGTCTTCTGCGAGAGACTTACTAAGAAGCTTTGGCTTTAAAGCTCCAAGTGAATACAAATTTGGCTACCACTTCATCTTGTTCATTAACACCAATAGATGTGGTGCTTACAGTAACGCCTTCTTTAGTAGCAATGGTTTGTGCAATTGCCGCTTGTACAGCCAAACCATCGTTGCAGGTAAACACAATATTGCCCACAGCTTTCTTGTAAAACTCGCCTTCGCATTTTACCACCAACATGCTTACACTAGGTTGAATTTTATAGGTAAATGCAACGGCTAAAATGCCAGTACTTAATTCTGCAGCCATAGCTAGCACAGCAAAATACATAGAGCGAAAAGGATTTTGATTCAGCCATTTAAACCGTACACTTACAATGGCTGTATCTTCTTGTAATTGCTGCAATTTTAAGCCCGCTAAAAAAGCCATTGGCAGCTTGTTTAGCAGAAATAATTTGTACTTGATAGGATTGGTAATGATGGCTTTAAAAGCAGAAAAATTAGCTGACATGGCAAACGTTTTGTGAGTTGCAAGTTAAGGATTGTTGGTTTCACGCAAAGGAACAAAGAAGATAAATGGCGTAACTGTTATCATTTGTAGTATTTAAATGGAAAATGATGCTAAAGGAATCGTAGGACACCTTACAAACTAACATCGAAAAACGTCTTTTATGACACACAAAGAAGTGCCGCATCAATAACTAAAGTCTTCTGGTGAGGATAGCAAATGGGCAGCATTAATTATTGGCTAGCCTAACGGTGAAAGTTTTAAACTAGGCTTACAGGTGTACTTAAGTTGATGGTATACTTATACCTAAAGGATATATAAACAACATCGAAAAAACATACAACTATTTATGGTATAATATTTCAAATTAATATTATATAAAAATTAATTTATTAATATGGTATTTCTATTTGGGTGCAATTATGCTTACAACAATTTTATCTAACGGTAAGTCTACATCGGCTGGTGTAATAGTTTCTAAAGGTATCCAACGGCGTACTTCTGCTTGGCCATTAGGGTTGTTTATAGCTTCGGGGGCAAAATCAAATTTGGTGGTTTTTACTTCTATATCTTTATCTACATTGCTATGTACGTAGTAATAAACTGCAATAATTTGGTGTTTACTGTTAAATGCCGACATCTGAAAAATATCGGTTGTGTAAATATGTGCACCTACGGTTATATCTAGCCCAGTTTCTTCCATAAACTCACGCTTAAGACAATCTCTTGTGCCTTCGCCAAACTCTAAGCCGCCACCCGGAAATTTTGTAAAATAATTACCACGTATAAATTCATCGCTCACCAATATTCTATTTTTATTATCTAATAAAATGCCATATACCCTTACTGTAAATACTAATGGCTGCAATAATGAATGAGATGTGTTCATACTAAAATAATAATTTGGGTAAAACTAATGTATCTATTGCTTTTGCATAAAAGCATTGCATAAAAATATTTCGGCTAAAGGCAACCGAAAGTTTTGCCATCTCGTTAGTGTAAGTATAATTCTTGCAAGTGATTATAAAAAAATATTTAAACACAACAAGCCCTACAAAACGTGTCATCCATTATGTTTTAATCAGTTCAACAATCCTACAAGTGGTAGGGTTGCTATTTTTAGATAATAATAAAATAAATTAAACAATGAATAAGAAAACAATCATCATTTCTGCTGTGGCAGCCATAACTATTTGGGTAAGTTGTACATCAAAAAAAGAAGTAAGTGAAACACCCACCACACCAATAGTTACATGCGATACAACCAATGTGCGCTACAGCGTAGAGATAGTGGGTATTTTAAATGCTAATTGCAATAGCTGCCATGCAGCCCCTGCAAGTTCTGGTAGTGGTATTGTGCTAAACAATTACACGAGTTTAAAACCTTGGGCTACTAACGAAAAGCTATACCATGTAGTTAATCACACACCTGGTTTTAGCCAAATGCCTAAAGGCGGTGCTAAGCTAGCTAGCTGCGACATAGCTAAAATAAGAACTTGGATAAGAAATGGTGCACCAAACAATTAAACTCAATACCATGAGATATGTATTAGCAATGCTAATTGCCATAAGCGCAACAGCATTTACCACCGACCAAAAAATCTACCAAACTAAGTCTGGTAAAGTGAGTTTTTTTTCATCTACTTTAATTGAGGATATAGCGGCCGTTAATAACCAAGTTGATAGTAAATTAAGTAACAACGGGCAAATGATTTTTCAGCTAGCCATAAGAGGTTTTAGGTTTGAGAATGCTACCATGCAAGAGCATTTTAACGAAAACTATATGGAAAGCGATAAATACCCAAAAGCTGTATTTAAAGGTAGAATAACCAATATAGCCGATGTGAATTTTGACAAAGACGGCACTTACAAAACCGCTGTAGCAGGCGAGCTTGAAATACATGGTGTAAAGCAAAATGTAACAACCAATGGTACTATTGATGTTAAAGCGGGTAAGGTAGCAGCTAAAAGTAGCTTTAAAATAAAGCTAGCTGATTACGGTATTAAAGGCACATTAATAGGGGATAAAATAGCGAAAGAACTGACCATTACTGTAGATTGTAAATATGATTAACCAAGAAAAATTATGACAACAATACAAAAAATATTTGCGCTACTAATTACAACTTCAAGCGCACAAGTAGCCGTAGCACAAGAAGTAGATTTGTTTAAAATGGTAGATAGCACCAAGCAAAAGGAATACGTTGAAGCAACGTTTAAAAGTACGCATTTAATTAACGGTCACTCAATAGAAACCACAAAAGGCGGCTTGCTCGATTTTAGAATTTCGCACCGTTTTGGGTTGATAAATAGTGGTAGTTATAACTTTTTTGGTCTAGATAATGCCACTGAACGCTTGGGTTTAGACTATGGTATTACCAACAATATAAGTGTAGGTATTGGTAGAAGTACGTTTCAAAAGCAAATGGATGGCTTTGTTAAGGCTAAATTGCTTAGGCAAAGTACCGGCCCTCACGCTTCGCCGGTATCTATTACTGGTTTGGCGGCAGTAATTATTAAAACATTAAAAGATAGTGACCCTGCCATCAAGCGCAGCACAAGCGACAAAACATCTTATGCGTATCAATTAATTATTGCTAGAAAATTCAGTTCATCAACCTCCATACAGCTAATGCCTACTATGGTGCATTACAATTTGGTGCCATTGGCAAATGATCCTAACAATTTGTTTAGTTTAGGTATAGGTGCAAGGCAAAAATTATCTAAAAGATTAAGCCTTACGGCCGAGTATTATTACCAGTTCAATCAATTTAGTGGTTATTACAATTCATTGGCTTTAGGTGTAGATATTGAAACAGGTGGGCACGTATTTCAGTTGCATTTTACCAATTCTACAGGCTTAACTGAAAGTACGTTTATTAATCAAACATCAGGTAAATGGGGTGACGGCGACATTCACTTTGGGTTCAATATCTCACGTGTATTTAAAATTAAAAAGCAAAAGACAAGTTTATAAAATTGGCTAAAGCTGTAATACATATTGCCCTAAGTAATCGAGTGAAAAAAAATAAAGGTTACACATCGCACAACCATTTTGTAACTTTACCTGATTCAAGACCAAAACTGCCACAACTGATCAACAATATTGACTTAAAACAATTGCTAAAAGATTGCGCTTCCAACAAACGTGACAGCCAAAAGCAACTGTATGCCATGTTTTATGGCTACTTAATGTCAATATGTATGCGCTACGCAAAAAGTAATGATGATGCGGTAGAGATATTGAACGATGGGTTTTTGAAAATTTTTAGAGAAATAGGTAAGTTTAATTCTATACACAATAGCCTTACAGCTGATTTTAAAGGTTGGATTAAGCGCATTGTTATTTACACAGCTATCGATCATTATCGCAAATACGATAAGCATAACCATCACGCAGAAATTACCGACGCACAATTAGATACGATAGATGCTGATGAAAGTCAGCTAGCTAAGATTTCTTACAAAGAAATTATTGATTGTGTACAGCAATTATCGCCAGCTTACCGAACTGTTTTTAGCCTATTTGTGCTAGATGGATTTAGTCACGAAGAAATAGGTGAGCAGTTAGGTATTGCAATAGGAACATCAAAATCCAATTTATCTAAGGCAAGACAGCATTTGCAGAAAATGGTACTGGCTAAGAATAACTATACAATGTATGAACGCAGAGCAGTTTGATAAACATTTATTTAACCTAAGCCAGCAGGCCGCTGATGACAGTACTATGCCTTTTAATGAAGAGGCATGGCAGCGCATGGAGCAATTGCTAGATGGCTATAAAAAGAAGCGTAGATTTGTGCTTTGGTGGTGGTTATTGCCATTACTGTTAATAGGTGGTGTTACTGCAATGTATATGCATCATAATAATGCTAGTAATACAACGATAACAAGTAATAATCTAAAGGCTGCAATAGTAGAAACAAACACTAACAATCAAACACCAAATACAGAAAATAAAGCAGAAGAACAAGTTGGTTTAAATGATGCAAATACCTCAAATACGCAAATTACTAAAGCGAATGATAGTAGCAAAGTAGCTGTAAAAGAAACTGTGCCTACGGCTACGAAAAGTATTGCTAGTAGCACAAACTTTAAAACTTCAACTGATAAAAAACTTGTTGCCAAAGCAAATACAACGAACCAACGTAAAGGTAGAAACGAAAATCATCAACAAACTATTCTTGATAAAACCACTACACAACATGTGCAATTAAGTACTCAACAGGATGCTAGTAATAGCAACGCATCAATTGTAGACGGCGCTACTACTAAAAATATCGATAACTCAACTACAAATGCAGATGTAAAACCTGCTGAAATTGTGAATTCAACTGATAGAAAAGAAGTCAAAAATAGTGTTGATACTGCTGCTAAACTTGCAGTAGTAACTAAAAAAGATAGCCTAAATAAAAAGCCATCTTTTCTTTCAAAATTTGAAATAAACGCTTTTGCCGCAGCTGATATTACTTCATCGAATTTATCACTTAAAGATCCTAAGAGCCTCACTTTTGGTATTGGATTAAGCTACCAAATCACCAAGAAATTAAGTATTGCTACAGGCTTTGGTGTAAGTAGAAAATTATATTCTGCCGATAGCGCTGATTACAAAAATCAACCTTGGGTAGCTGCTGCATATAAATTAAAGACTGTAGATGCAAACTGCCTAGTGTATGAGTTACCTTTTAATTTGCAATACCAATTTGCCCAAAGTAAAAAAGCTAGTTGGCTTGCCATAGGTGGTGTATCTACTTACTTTATGAAAAGTGAACTATACGATTATAATTACACTTGGTACAATCAACCACGAAAAACTACTTATACCATAGAAAATAAAAACAACCATTTATTTTCTATCTTAAATCTCGCCGTTGGCTATCGCAGACAATTGGGTAAACAATTGTCTTACCAGTTAGCGCCATTTGTAAAAATTCCATTAACAGGTATTGGTGAAGGCAAAGTGAATTTGTACAGCGCAGGCTTGCAATTGTCTGTAAATCTTAAAGGCAAATAATACTTATTTATTTCACCAATTTATAACACCATCGTTTCAGTTTACCTTCAAAGTCAAAAGGTGTAGTGGCTTTGGTAATATCTCTTATTTCGGTGGCTTTAATGGCTGCTGTATCAATTATGAATTTAGTGTAGTTAGTGCTAAAATACACAATGCCACCAGTTACTGTTGCTGCCAACACATCATTCAATAGCTCTACATGGTCACGCTGAATGTCTAATATATCCTTCATCCGTTTACTATTGCTAAACGTTGGTGGATCTATTACAACTAAGTCAAAACTATTGGGCGTAAGTGTCTTTAAATACTGTTTTACATCAGCGTGAATAAACTGATAGTTCGCTTCGTCTTTCAATAAATTAATAGCAAAATTATCCTCAGCCCAGGTAAGGTAAGTCTTCGATAAGTCAACCGTAGTCACACTTTTAGCCTTGCCAGCTGCTGCATACACACTAAACGAACCTGTATAAGCAAACAAGTTTAGCACACGCTTGCCAGCGCACTCTTTCTGTACCATTTGCCTAGTAATTCTATGGTCTAAAAACAAACCTGTATCTAAGTAATCAGTCAAGTTTACTAAAAACTTATGCCCATTTTCAAGCACCGTAAAAAACTCTTTTTTGTCATCAACTTTCTCGTATTGCTCTTGTCTATTCGCTTTTCGTCTGCGTTGTTTTATGTAGATATTTTCATCTTTTACCTGAAGTAAATCAGCAATTACCGCCACACAATCTTCTAACCATTGCTCGTGTTCTTCATCCGTCATACCATGCCTACGCAAGTACTCAGCTAAGTACACTTTATCCTCATAAAGCTCTATGCAAAAAGGAAATTCAGGCAAGTCATGATCGTATACCCTGTAGCAAGTAATGCCTTGCCTTACGGCCTGTTTATGCCTATGCTTGTACACTTTCTGCAAGCGATTGGTAAACATAATTAGCTTCTCGTTCATAAATCTTTATTCAATAAAAAACAGCCATCAAAATTTGATGGCTGTAAATGTATTTTTTGTTAATCAACTGTGGTAATTCTATTGGTCGTCTGTTGCGTCGCACACTGCATCGTTCAGTAATTACTTCGGCTTTGCCCACCTTATTATTACACGTATTGATACCAAGTTCTATTAACATCCCATTGCTCTAATTCTTTAGCAACAGCCGTTAAGAAACTAGCACCTACGCTACCATCAATCACTCTGTGGTCGTAGCTTAACGATAAGTACATCATATGTCTAATGCCAATGGTATCTCCATCTTCACTTTCAATAACCACAGGTTTCTTTTTAATGGCACCAATAGCTAAAATGGCTACTTGTGGTTGATTGATAATTGGTGTACCCATCAAGCTACCAAACGTACCAATATTAGTTACAGTAAATGTACCGCCACTTGTATCATCTGGTTTCAACTGACTATTTCTAGCAGCATTTGCCAAATTATTCACAGCCATACTTAAACCCACAATATTTAATTTCTCTGCACTTTTAATAACTGGTACTATTAAGTTGCCACTTGGTAAAGCAGTAGCCATGCCAATATTAAAGTCTTTCTTAACTACAATTCTGTCGCCTTCAATAGAAGAGTTAATTAAAGGAAACTGTTGCATTACTTTCACAATGCTTTCAATAAACATTGGTGTGAAAGTGATTTTAGTACCTTCTCTTCTTTCAAATTCGTCTTTTACTCGGCTGCGCCAAAGTACCATGTTTGTTACATCGGCTTCAACAAAGCTTGTTAC
>JAAFHG010000205.1 GCA_013297585.1 Chitinophagales bacterium | reverse complement strand
TGCGTAGAAGATTTTTGAGCGAAACAAGGCAAATTTTGCAGCCATAGTTTAACGCCTACGGCGAAAAATTTAACGAAGTTGCAGCCACAAAGCAGCACGTATTAACCATTGAAATGATTTTAAACAGTCTCTATGACAGGCAAAAGCAATTTAATCATACCAAATCTTGGTTCAGATGTTATATTTGCCAACCTTTTAAAAAGGCTTAACTATGAAGTTTTATAATTTATTAATTAAATACCGTTTTTGGCTTAGCATTATTGCAATTGTGGGCGGTATTCTGTTAGAAGTAACTGGTGTATCTAGTTTTTGGCCAGTATTTCCTTTGTATTTTGTTGGTGTAATTGGCTTGATAAGCAATTTTGTAATTGGGCCAATGCGTTTAATTCAAGAGCCAATGGAAGCAGGTAATATTGAAGAAGTTGAGCGTATTATGAACAGCATTTGGTATCCAAATTTGCTATACAAACCTGTACGTAGTTCTTACTTTACCATTAAAGGCAATATGGCTATGATGAGGCAGGATTTTGATGGCGCTGAAAAATATTTAAAACAAAGTAACGATTTGGGTAGCCCAATGCCTGAAGCCGAAGGCGCTAACAAATTGCAACTTGGTATGATGGCGATACAAAAAGGCGACTTAAAGCAAGGCGAAACGTATATACGTGCTGCATTGCGTTTAGGTATTTCTGATAAGGAAAGTTTAGCTGTAGCTTACTTAAGCATGACGCAGATTTTTATGAACAAACGTCAGTTTAAAGCAGCAAAAGATTTTTTCCGTAAGGCAAAAGATTGTAAGCCAAAAACAAAACAAGTGCTAGATCAAATAAAAGAAATAGAAAAGTATATTTCTAGAATGCCAGGTTAGAAAGTCTGAACGTGGATCCGATAGCTATCGGATTAGCAGGATTTTATTGATTTATTGGAATATTAAAAGCGCCGCTTCGAAGTTTCGAAGCGGCGCTTTTGTTTGTAATCATGTATTTGTTAACCAACTACATTACTACTATGATGCTTATGTGTAGCCTGTGCTGAGTTTACGAAGCATCTACACTTGTACGTTCTGTTCGCTACGCAGCATTGTAAAGCAACATTTGCAATCTATAATCCTTACAATAAAATAATTCTACTAATCCGATAGCTATCGGATCCACGTTCAGACGACTTCTCCTAATCCCACTCTTCTGCGGCTTTTGCCTGATCTTCTTTATACACTTTTGATGATAAAATCACACTTAGTTCGTACAATAAAAATAAAGGCACAAATACTATAAATTGGCTCATCCAGTCTGGGCTAGGTGTTATAAAAGCGGCTACTACAAGTATTACAATTATGGCGTACTTACGACTAGCTTTTAGCATTTTAGGTGTTACAATACCAATTTTTGTAAGTACATACGTTATTACTGGTAACTCAAAGGCCAAGCCACAACCAAGAATCAAGTTCGTAAGGTTATCGAAATAATCCGTTAAGGTTGGTTTGGTTACAAGCATCCCTTTTGTACCCAATTGAAAGCCTGCCAAAAAGTTAAACGTAAAAGGACCTAATAAAAAGAAGCCAAAAGCCGCCCCTAAAAAGAAAAAGAAAGACACCCAAAAAATTACAAAACGTGTTCCTTTTAATTCTTTTTCTCTTAAAGCTGGTTTAATAAAACGCCAGAATTCCCAAAATATATATGGAAAAGCCATAATAAAACCACCAATTAATGCAATTGAAATACTACTGATAAATTGCCCACCAAATGTGGTGCTTTGCATGCTTACCTGTACAGGTGGCATACATAATGCCTGACCCATATGTAGTGTGTGGCTCAAATCGCACAAAACACGGTATGTAATAAAATCTGGATTAATAGGGCCTGTAATAATGTAATCAAACACCCAATCTCTATAAATAAAAATAACTGCCGCTAATACCAATACAGCTATAACGCTGCGTATAATGTGTAAGCGTAATTCTTCAAGATGGTCTATAAAACTCATCTCTTTGCCTTTTGTACCTAACCTATCAAAAAGTGCCATGCTTGCTAAAAATATTTATTGGCTGTAAAGTTATATGAATGGAGGCTTTAAAAATATTGTTACAAAATGTAGCTATAAATGGTAGCCTTCTTCTGTCATTAACATTTACATTTACAAGTAAACAGAATTTTTCTATCACTATCAGTCTATCATTATGAATGCAATTGGTAATTTAATCTGGCTAATTTGTGGCGGTTTTTTATCTGCCATAGGCTATTTCACTGGTGGGTTTATTCTTTGTATAACTGTAATTGGTATTCCATTTGGCTTGCAATGTTTTAAAATAGGCTTTATGGTGCTCATGCCTTTTGGCAGCAAAGTGGTAAGTGATAGTAGCGACACTGGCTGCCTAACAGTTATTTTTAATATTATTTGGCTATTTTCTGGTGGGTTGTATACCGCATTTATGCATTTACTGTTTGGTGTTTTATTATCTATTACTATTGTTGGTGCACCTTGGGGGCGTCAGCATTTTAAATTGGTAGAATTATCGTTAATGCCTTTTGGTAAACGCATTGTAGCAGAATAAAAAAGCCACCTGCAAAGGCAGATGGCTCTCTGACGCGATTGTCAGCAGATTATTTGATGGATAAGCTAGATTAACCAATGCTAACCTGAAGCTTCCATGACTGATCTGTAGATTGCATGAATACCTCCTTTTCTTTGGTGAGTTGGAACACTGAATGTACGCAACTAAACTTGGATTTACCATTCACCGTTCATTCTATTTAGTTGTTAATTGCATAGAACATTCAACATCGCAACTTGTTATCTTCGTACCATGCCTTTTCAATTACAATCACCATATCAGCCTTCAGGCGATCAGCCCTCTGCCATTAAACAATTAGTAGAAGGCATAAACCGTGGTGACCAATTTCAAACTTTACTAGGTGTAACTGGTAGTGGTAAAACATTTACCATGGCCAATGTTATTCAACAAACACAAAGGCCTACGTTGGTTTTAACACACAACAAAACCCTTGTAGCACAATTATACGGTGAGTTTAAGCAGTTTTTTCCTGATAATGCAGTGGGCTATTTTGTAAGCTATTACGACTATTATCAGCCAGAAGCTTACATGCCTGTAAGCGATACCTACATTGAAAAAGATTTGAGTATTAATGAAGAATTAGAAAGTTACGCTTACAAGCAACTAGTGAGTTATTAAGTGGCAGAAGAGATATTGTGGTGGTGGCAAGTGTGAGTTGTATTTATGGTATGGGCAACCCTACCGAATTTGAAAATGGTATTGTGCGTATCCATAAAGGGCAGGTTTTATCAAGGCAAGGCTTTTTACATGCATTGGTAAATAGCACGTACTCTAGAAGTCAGGGCGATTTTGCAAGAGGTACTTTTCGAGTAAAAGGAGATACAGTTGATATTAACTTGCCTTACTTAGATATTGCTTATCGTGTTACGTTTTTTGGCGATGAAATTGAAGAAATAGAAAGCCTTGAAAAAGCTACCAGCAAGCGTATTGGTCTACTAGAAGATGCGGCTATTTTTCCTGCCAATTTATACTTAGCACCAAAAGATATTATGCTAGAAGTCATCAACGAAATTCAGGATGAAATGATGGCGCAGGTAGAATATTTTACGAAAATTGGGAAATTTATTGAGGGTCAACGTATCAAAGAACGTGTAGAATTTGATCTAGAAATGATTCGTGAACTAGGCTATTGCAATGGTATTGAAAACTATTCTCGCTTTTTTGATAGACGAAAACCTGGCACAAGACCCTTCTGCTTATTGGATTATTTTCCTAAAGATTTTTTGTGTTTGATAGACGAAAGCCATCAAACGGTACCACAAATTGCTGGTATGTATGGTGGTGATAGAAGTAGAAAAATGGTATTGGTTGATTATGGTTTCAGGCTACCAAGTGCTATGGATAACCGACCATTAAATTTTCATGAATTTGAAAATATGATGGGGCAAACGGTATTTGTAAGTGCCACACCGGGCGACTACGAATTAGAAACAACAGGCGGTGTTGTGGTTGAGCAAGTTGTACGACCAACAGGTTTGCTTGAGCCACCAATTGAGATAAGACCTTCGGTAAATCAGATAGATGATTTGCTAGATGAGATAGACAAAACTGTAAAAAAAGGCGACCGTATTTTGGTAACCACATTAACCAAACGTATGGCCGAAGAAATGGACAAATATTTGGGTCGTATTAACATAAAATCTAAGTATATACACAGCGATGTAGATACACTTGAGCGTATTGAAATATTGCGTCAGTTGAGGTTAGGTGAAATTGATGTATTAGTAGGTGTAAACTTACTGCGTGAAGGGTTAGACTTACCAGAAGTAAGTTTGGTTGCCATTTTAGATGCAGATAAAGAAGGCTTTTTACGTAACGAAAGAAGCTTAACACAAACGGCTGGTCGTGCTGCAAGAAATGTTGATGGTAAGGTTATTTTTTATGCCGATAAAATGACCGAAAGTATGCAGCGCACCATAGATGAAGTGAACCGCAGAAGAGAGAAACAAGTGGCCTACAACATCAAATACAACATTACACCAATGACTGTGAAGAAAAGCATAGATCAGATAATGAAGCAAACCTCTGTGCTTGATATTAAGGGCTTTGATCCCAATAAACCTTATGCCATATTTGGTGATGGCAGCTTAAGCATTGCAGCAGAAGAACA
Organism: Chitinophagales bacterium; assembly: GCA_013297585.1. Lineage (GTDB taxonomy): Bacteria > Bacteroidota > Bacteroidia > Chitinophagales > Chitinophagaceae > Parasediminibacterium. The sequence goes on along the minus strand of JAAFHG010000205.1, from coordinate 2,029 downwards.
GGTAGAATATAAAACCATACCTAAGCTAGAAAAAGCCATTGCACAAACCAAAAAGCAAATGGAAAAAGCAGCCCGTGACCTTGACTTTATTGAAGCTGCAAGATTGCGTGACGAAATGTTTAGAATGCAAAAAGAATTAGAAGGAATGAAGGTTTAACTAGCCCCGATCACATCTTCATTGCTTGTAGCAGTTTCTTCAGCTTTCACTTCTTCTTTCTTAAAAAAGGTATTTTGGAAAATTAAAATAGTAATAACACCCACAGAAATTGAAGCGTCTGCAAGGTTAAATACAGGATCGAAAAAGGTAAATTTTTGACCAGCCCAAAAAGGAAACCAACTTGGATAAGTTGTTTCAATTAAAGGAAAATGCAACATGTCAACTACCTTACCATGTAAAAAAGTTGTATAGCCACCACCTTTAGGAAAGATTTTAGCCACATTGCCACCACCAAGTTCTATAGGAACACTATTCTCGAAAATCAATCCATAAAACATGCTATCAAGTAAATTACCCAAAGCACCTGCATAAATGAAACCTGCGCAAATAATAAAACCTTTGTGGTATTTTTTTGCAATAAAATCTTTCAACAAGAAAGTACCCCAAATTACCGCTACTAATCTAAAAAGGGTCAAAATGATTTTTCCAACACTACCACCAAATTTCCAGCCCCAAGCCATACCTTCATTTTCTACAAAATGTAATTTAAACCAGTCGCCAAATACGTTGTGTTCTTCACCTGCATAGTAGTTAAGCTTGATATAAAATTTCAAAGCTTGGTCAGCAAAGATGATAGCTAATATGATAAAAACTAGATGTTTCGATTTCATTTGATGCGAATTATTAAAGACGGGCAAATATAAGCGGGTTTAGTTTCACACAAAGCGCACTAAGAATACAGAGAAACAAAGGATAATGTTAAATTCATTAATCTAGAATAAGTAGAAAATCTCACCTCTAAGTATTTATTCTATTAAAGATTATTGTGTGCTTAGTCTTCTTTGCGCCCTTTGCGTGAAACAATAATTTATTCTTCTACATATACCCTTTTTACACGTTGGCTAATGGTGGTCATCACTTCGTAAGCAATGGTGTCGCACCAAGCTGCCACTTGCTGTATGGGTAAATTTTTGCCGAAAATTTCTACTTCTTCACCTTCTTGCACGTTAGCAATATCTGTTACATCTATCATTACCATATCCATACACACATTGCCTATCACAGGCGCTAATTGATTGTGCAACCACACTTTGCCAATACCATTACCCAATTGCCTATTAAATCCATCTGCATAGCCAATACGAATGGTGGCAATTTTACTGTCTCGCAGCACTTTACCTTTTCTATTGTAACCTATGGTATCATTAGCTTTTACGGTTCTTATTTGCGCAATAGTTGTTTTCAAAGTAGCCACAGGTTGCAAATGCAATTCAGTACCATTGGCACTATCTACACCATACAAACCAATGCCTAAGCGCACCATATTGTATTGTAAATTTGGATGTCGAAAAATACCAGAAGAGTTAGCCAAATGCTTAATAAAAGTGTAAGGTAAATGCTGCTCTAGCACCGCACAAGCTAAATCAAACAAACTCGCTTGATACTGTGTAAAGCCATCATGTTCAGCCGATTCGCTTGCAACTAAATGGCTGAAAACTGTTTTTACTACAAATATTTGTTGCGTGGTAAATTGCTTCGCTAATGTTTCAACTTCATCAACCTCAAAACCCAAACGATTCATACCAGTATTGAGTTTTATATGAATAGGAAATTGCTGAATGCCTTGCTGCAATAAGTATTGTTGAAAGCTATTGTAAATATTGAATGAGTAAATTTCTGGCTCTAAGTTATAATCAACCAATGCATCAAAACCAGCCTCATCTACATTCATCACCATAATGGGTAAAGTAATGCCAGCCTTGCGTAAATCAACACCTTCATCTGCGTAAGCAACTGCTAAATAATCTACTTTATGAAACTGTAAAAGCCTTGCCACTTCTACACTACCGCTACCATAGCTAAAGGCTTTTA
>JAAFHG010000606.1 GCA_013297585.1 Chitinophagales bacterium | reverse complement strand
TACTGTTAATACGTTATCTACCAGTATTTACAACGTGAGTGTTACAGATATTAATGGCTGCTTAGCATGACCCGTACAAGTTATCGTTAATGTAGGTAATCCGTTAATAGCCAAAGGTAGCTCGTACACTATTTGTGAGACCGAACAAAAAGTACTAACACCAAGCTTTATTAGCTTTGGACAACATCCAAATAATATTGGTTTAAATAATTATGTTTGGTTTAATGGTTCTACTAATATTTCAACTACTGTTCAACCTATCTACAATCCATCAAATAATCCAATTACTTCATATAGTGTTATTGTAAGCGATGGCTGTAGTTTACCGTCAACGACGTTCTTTACGGTTACCGTTAATCCATCGCCTATCGCAACCTTTACTTCCACTCCACCAAAAGGCTGTGCGCCAATGAATGTAACTTTCTTAGCAGTTAGTACAAGTACTGATATTACATATACTTGGAATTTAGGAAGCACTCAAACAACTGGAGTTGGTAGTCCTTATACTTATAGTTTTCCTGAAGCGGGCACTTATACTGTAAATTTAAGTATGGTTAATCAATATGGTTGTAAGCGTGATACAATAGTACGTAACTATGTAGAAGTTTATCATGTACCAATAGCTGAGTTTAATGCTAATCCTTGGTCAACTAGTATTTTAAGTCCTTTAATCACCTTTAGTAATCAATCGCAAGGCGCTGCTCAATATATATGGGATTTTGGAGACCAAGCACCAGCTTCTAACACAACAACTACACATACTTCACATAGTTATAACAATGTGGGCGATTACAATGTGTTTTTAGTGGCTATTAATAACAAAGGTTGTAAAGATACAGTGGTGCACCGTGTAGAAATTACACCTGATCATGCGGTCTTTATTCCAAACACCTTCACGCCCGACGGAAATGGTAAAAATGATATGTTTAATGTTTATGGTGTAGGTATTGATGAAGATCGTTTTAAAATGGAAATATTTGACCGATGGGGTGAGTTAATCTTTAATTCTAACACTTTCCGTAAGGGTTGGGATGGAACTGTAAAGGGTAGTTCCGTGGATGCTCAGGAAGGTGTTTATATTTACAAAATATTAGTTACAGATATAGATGGTAATAAGAAAAATTATGTAGGCCATGTAACTTTGTTACGTCAACAATAGGGTAAAACATTGTTACTATTATAAAAGAGTTGCTTATTAAATAGGCAACTCTTTTTTTGCTCAGTAATTTACTACCTTTGCGCTGCATGAAAACAAAAACACTTAAAAAAAATAAAGTAAACGTAGTTACCTTAGGTTGTAGTAAAAACTTAGTGGATAGCGAAGTTTTAATGGGGCAATTAAAAGCTAATAAATTTCAAGTAGAGCATGAAAGTAAGGACGACGACCACCAAATTGTTATTATTAACACCTGTGGCTTTGTTGATAATGCCAAACAAGAAAGTATTGATACCATTTTACGTTATGTAGAAGCTAAAAAAGATGGTGCTGTTGAAAAGGTTTATGTTACAGGCTGTTTAAGCGAACGTTATAAAAGTGATTTAGAAAAAGAAATTCCTGAAGTAGATGCTTACTTTGGTACACGAGATTTACCAAAAATTTTAAAAACATTAAAAGCAGATTATAAACACGAATTAGTGGGCGAGCGTTTGTTAACCACACCTCAACATTATGCTTACTTTAAAATAAGTGAAGGTTGCGATAGACCTTGTAGTTTTTGTGCTATACCTTTGATGCGTGGTGTTCATCAAAGTGTAGAAATAGATGAATTAGTAAAACGTGCAAAAACGTTAGCCGCTAAGGGAACAAAAGAATTGTTATTAATTGCACAAGATTTAACTTACTACGGTTTGGATATTTATAAAAAACGTGAGCTTGCTAATTTACTCGACCGCCTAAGCGATGTAGAAGGAATAGATTGGTTACGTTTGCATTATGCCTTCCCTAGTGGGTTTCCGATGGAAGTATTAGATGTGATGAACAAGCGCAGTAACGTGTGCAAGTATTTAGATATGCCTTTACAACACATTAGCGATAACATGTTGAGTAGTATGCGCAGAGGCATTACCAAACAAAAAACAATTGATTTAGTGAATAAGATTCGTGATAAAGTGCCAGGCATTGCATTGCGCACCACTTTAATTGCAGGTTATCCAGGTGAAACAAAACAAGACCACGAAGAAATGTTACGCTGGGTAGAAGAAACACGCTTTGAGCGTTTAGGAATATTTACCTACTCCCACGAAGAAAATACACACGCTTATAATTTAAAAGATGATGTAAGCGAAACGATTAAGAAAAAACGTGCCGATGCAGTAATGCAAGTACAACAAGAAATTTCATTACAATTAAA
>JAAFHG010000381.1 GCA_013297585.1 Chitinophagales bacterium | reverse complement strand
CAGCAACAGCTGGACAAATATTTTCAAATGCTAATCGCTGAGTTGGGCTATAAGGCGGCGGCGGTAATATGCCATAGCTAATGTTATAAGTGGCCTTAGGCCGATACCCAGAGAAAGTCAATTGTGCTAATACCAGTTCCTCTTCACAGGTAAACAAAATACCATCTGCAAATCGAATCAAGTGTTTCTCAATCAAGTGCCAGTAAAAGATGTTTCGGATAGCTTTCAACCGCCGATCGGGCGATGTCTGAAAATAAGGATCCAACATACCATGTGGCATTACCAATAATTTAGGTACTTGACTCCCTTGCTTTCTTAATTGTTTCAATGCTTTCATAGTTGCGTAACCGATATACAACCATAATCCATGCACAATTATAAAATCAAATTCTAGCAAATGAGCTAATAGCCATGGCTTCAAATTAGCCGAATAGCGCCATCTATTATGGGGCTGCCCCAAGGCAATAATTCTGCAATCCTGCGTAAATACCTCAGTAGGATCATCTAAGCATACCACCATGGGATCCACACCGTGTGCTTGCCAAAAAGGCATATTGTTTCTTATGCCTTGAGCAGGCCCACCACTTAGCGGGTTCATTGTAGTAATTACAGAAAGCAATTTCATCAATTAATCTTTGAAAGTTGAAATTTTAATTTATTTGAAGTGACACACAAAGTAACACTATCAGCACATTCTAGCATTTCTTTCATCAGAAATAAATGATTCAAGCAATAATGAATATTACTAATCTAAAACTAGTAATGTATTTTCATAAATCCAAGGTCTCTTTAAAATTTATTGATTAGAAGCTTTATAGTTGAAGGCTTACCATTTCTTTTACGAATCCCAATAGTAGTTCATAGTTTCTGCATAGCCTTCTGTCATTATCCAACCAAGCAAGTGTCAGTTCAAGAATCCATCTATTTAGAACAGGTTTAAACTATTGTTTTATATTATCATTTTTCAATAAAATTTTCAGGATATAGCCAAGCCTTTTCAACACTTCTTCTATTGTTGGCTGTGACGGATGAGGCTATAATATTAGGCCGTATCAAGAATATTTTGTAGACCTAGGAGGAAGCGATACTACTCCAAAAACGTGGATTGCAAGCCTCGCTTTTCATTTTAACTATTCGCAATTCACTCTCTTCCCTTTCATCATTCCTCCATCCCCTTTTCATCTTTCACCGTTGTTTCCCACCACTTCACTATTTTCTACAATGGCTTATTCAAAATATTCCAAAGCGCATCTTTCAATTCTACCAAACCTGTATTGGTTACAGATGATATAAAATAATGTGGCACATCTGCAGGCAACTCCTTACTTATGGCTTCTTTCAATTCAGCATCAAGCATATCGCTTTTACTCACTGCAATAATAAAATCTTTTTCAAGCATTTCTTCGTTGTACTCTTCTAGTTCATTCAGCAAAACCTCAAATTCACGTTTATGATCGCTGCTGTCTGCAGGAATTAAAAACAACAAGCAAGAATTACGCTCAATATGGCGCAAAAAACGATGCCCCAAGCCTTTACCTTCGGCAGCACCTTCAATAATACCTGGCAAATCTGCTATGCAAAAACTCTTACCATCACGGTACTCAACCATGCCTAATTGCGGTACCAAAGTGGTAAAAGCATAATTGGCAATTTTAGGTTTTGCAGCAGTAATTACAGACAATAAAGTAGATTTTCCTGCATTAGGAAAACCCACCAACCCTACATCTGCCAATACTTTCAGCTCTAAATTTTTATACCCTTCTACACCAGGCTCACCAGGCTGCGAATGCTCTGGTACTTGATTAGTAGATGTTGCAAAATGCTGATTACCCCAACCACCGCGGCCACCACGCAGCCAAATTATTTCCTGTCCATGTTCTAGCACTTCAGCTTCTATTTCGCCAGTTTCTTCATCACGGGCAATTGTTCCTAGTGGCACATCTATATAAATATCATCACCGTCTTTACCCGTACAATTGCTTTTACTGCCATTTTCGCCATTATCTGCCAGTACGTTTTTATAGTAACGTAAGTGCAAAAGCGTCCATAAATTGGCATTACCACGTAAAATAATATGCGCACCTCTACCTCCATCACCACCATCTGGCCCACCCATTGCAGTCAATTTATTACGCATAAAATGCGTTTGCCCAGCACCACCATGACCACTACGGGCAAAAATGCGTATATAATCTATAAAATTCTTTTCTGACACGTATTGTAATTATTTAGTAAAACGTTTACAAAGGTAACGTAAAAACAGCCCCCTCAATCCCTCACAGGGGGAATTAAAACAAGCACACCGATAATATATGACAAAATAGCTTAAAAAATTAGGCGACTCTAAATTCTGCGCTTATCAGCGAAATCTGCGGGCTACATATTTATGCTACTTAAACAAGTGAGCGTGCTATTATTTTTTGTGTACCGCTGTGGCAAAAATAGCCCTCGCTAAATTCTGCGTTTATCAGCGAAATCTGCGGGCAAACCCAAAATAAGCGCAACTGGTAATTTCAAATTCACAAATCATAATTCCAAATTCCTAAATTCTTAACCTTATTTTCGTTTCTACAAAAAATACGATTGTAATGCCACTAAGTAAAATTGCAGGAATAGGTATGTACGTACCTAGTAATATAGTTACCAATAACGATCTTACTAAGTATATGGAAACCAATGACGAATGGATACAAGAACGCACTGGTATTAAAGAGCGTCGGTATGCACACCGTACCGAAGAAACTACCACCACTATGGCTGTTGAAGCAGCTACCATAGCCATACAACGTGCAGGCATTACACCCCAAGACATTGATTTTATTGTGTTTGCTACATTATCACCAGATTATTATTTTCCTGGTTGTGGTGTACTAGTTCAGCGTGCCATGAAGATGAAAGAAATAGGCGCACTAGATATTAGAAACCAATGTAGTGGCTTTGTATATGCATTAAGCGTTGCTGACCAATTTATTAAAACTGGTATGTACAAAAACATATTGGTAATAGGTAGTGAAAAGCATTCATTTGGGCTAGATTTTAGCACAAGAGGCAGAAATGTAAGTGTCATTTTTGGTGATGGTGCCGGTGCTATCGTATTGCAGCCAACTGAGAAAGATAATCAAGGGATTTTAAGTACTCATTTACACAGCGATGGTGAAAGTGCAGAAATATTGGCCATGTACAATCCTGGTACACATGCCAATCATTGGGCGGCAAAAAACTATGCCACTTTTCCTGTGGCAGACATTGGTGAGATGTTTATGAGCCATGAAATGATTGATTCGGCGCAAAATTTCCCCTATATGGATGGACCAAGTGTATTTAAAAAAGCAGTAGTTAAATTTCCAGAAGTAATTGTAGAAGCCTTACAAGCAAATGGCTTGCAACCAAGCGATATTAATATGCTAATACCGCATCAAGCCAACTTGCGCATAGCCCAATTTGTACAGCAAAAACTTGGCTTACGAGACGACCAAGTATTTAATAATATTCATAAATACGGCAACACCACAGCTGCAAGTGTGCCTATTGCCCTATGTGAAGCCTTTGAAGCGGGCAAAATTAAAGCAGGCGATTTGGTATGCCTAGCTGCCTTTGGTAGTGGCTTTACTTGGGCTAGTGCATTGTTGAAGTGGTAAAAAGCCCCGGCTATTTTTGCCACAAAGGCACAACGGCTCAAAGAAACACAAAGAAGAATGTTTTGTCCCAAGCGAAAACAAAAAAGGCGAAAAAGATGCAAATCTTTTTCGCCTTTTTA
>JAAFHG010000101.1 GCA_013297585.1 Chitinophagales bacterium | reverse complement strand
GGTGTACGCAGTATTAAAAAATTGAAGCCCGATATTATTTTCTTGGATATAGAAATGCCTGGTTACAGCGGCCTACGCTTACTAGAATTTTTTGATAAAGAAGAAGTAAACTTTGGTATTATTTTTACCACTGCCTTTAACAATTATGCCATAAAAGCATTTGAACTAAGCGCTATTGACTATTTACTAAAACCGCTGCAAGAAGATAAATTACTTGAAGCCATTAATAAATTTAGAAAACGCAGTGCTGTCAACCAAAGCCAGCAAATAGCTGCTTTAAAGCAAAATTTACAATCTACAGAAAACAGAAAAATGGCTATTCCTGTGGCCAATGGTTTAGAAATTGTAAAAGTGCATGATCTAGTATATTTTGAAGCTGAAGGCAGTTACACTAAAATTCATATTAAGCAGCAGCAACCTATTTTGGTAAGCAAAAAGCTTAAATATTTTGAAGATTTACTTACAGAAGATCCCATGTTTATTCGCTGCCATAGAAGCTATATTGTAAACCTGCAAAGCATTAAAAAATTTGTAAAGAGCGATGGTGGTAATTTAATACTAGACGATGGAAAAGTGTTACCAATTTCTCTAGATAAAGTTGATGAAATTGTAACAGCCCTCAACAAATTATCGTTTTAATTTACGACTAGCAATTCTTTAGTATCTGGTTCCATAAGTACATAGCTTTTTACACCATTTATAGCCATTTCGTCTAGTATATCTACCACATTTGCATAGCTAGCCTTATTGGTTGGTTTTATAAGTACTACCATCTTTTTAGCATCGTTACCTAGCGAATGTTGTTTTGCCATAAGCACATGCCTTATACCTCTTGCTGTGTAATTAGTAGTAGCTGTGGCTTGTAAATCTTTACCATTGTAATATGTAATAATATTATTACTACCAAGTATTAAACTAATGGTTTTGCTTGCTGGTGTTTTACTTCCATCTGTAGTTGCATCATCGCTTGGAACTACTATTGCCATTGCTTTTGCATGACTTATTGTAGTTGTAAAAATGAAGAACGTAATTAGCAAAAATCCTAAATCTACCATCGGCGTTAAATCTACCCTTGTAGATAGTTTTTTACTTTTTTTCACGCCTTTACTTTTACGATTGTCTTGTGCTTGTAACTCAGCCATAACGTTAGTTTTTGTGGTTAATATTTGCTTTGTATTTTAGATGCAAGCCTTTATTTATTCCACAAAAAATAATTAGCCCAGCAGGTTATTGGTAAACGTGATGCGTATTTTAGACTGAAAGTTTTCGATGGTTTTAAATATTTCTATCAAAGTAATTTTATCAATGCGGGTTAATGTATTGGTATTGATAAAATTATCAGGCAACGTGTGGTCGTGTATTATTTGTGTAGCGTGTTTTTTTAGTCGCATACCCATTAGGTAATAGTACGATTGTAATAACTCTAAGCACTCTTCTTCTGTAAATACGCCCAATTCTTTCAATGCTTTTAAACGCTCACCTGTGTTTACCTCGAATATGTGGTGGCGCAGTGCAAAAACACGTACTAAATCTACAATTGGTGTCATGGTTTTTTTGATGTCAAATACTTCGTGATCACCTACTTTAAAGGTTTTAATGTTTTTGAAAAAAGTGGTTAATGGAGGTTCGTATTGCAAGGCATTTTTAGCCATGAAGAAGAATAATTTCTCCATCGGTTTCTTCAATTCTACATCTAAATATGCCTTTAATTCTTCCAAAATACTGGCTTCGCCGTATAAGTACCTACAATCAAAAAAAGTAGAAAACTGAATGACTGTTTCGGGTACACTTTCTGCCATCCAACTGTCATAATTTCTTTTCCAGTGCGATAATGAGTGCGTCCATTTGGGGTTTTGTGCCATATAACCGCCTGTGCAATACACAAAGCCTACCTGGTTCAATCTATCAGAAACAGAAGTGGCAAATTGTAAAAAATAATCTCTTACCAATTCACGTTGTTCATTGGCCTTGTCTTCGTAGATAATGGCATTATCTTGATCGGTTTTTAAGGTTTGTTCCTTACGCCCCTCGCTACCAAGCACCATAAACACAAATTTTGCCGGTGGCGGTCCCATTTCTTTAATCACTGTTTCTATAATTTTTACAGCAATAGTATCAGATACAGTAGCTATTAATTGGTTTACAATTTCTGTGTGAACACCATTGTTTAATAGCTGTAATATTAACTCAGGAACGGCTTCCCATTTGCGTTTCAATTCATCTAGCGATACGGCTTGTCTTACACTTTGTATAAATACCAAAGGCGATTGCCCTTGTTCGCTTAATAGTTTGTTTCTTGTAATAAAACCAATGTATGCACCATCTTTTTCTATCAGCAAATACCTAGTTCTATTGCGAAACATTTGCAAAATAATCTCATACACATAGGCGTCAGAATTAATTGACACCAAGGGGTTATCCATTATATTTCTCACCTCAGTATTGTATGGCAATTGCTTTACGACTACTTTATCTCGTATGGTGATGTCTGTAATAAAGCCTATCAATTTACCAGCATCGCTTTTTATAAACAAACAACTCAACTTGTATTGCGCCATTTGTTTAGCCGCTTCAAATACTGGTTCATGCTCGTTGCAACTTACTATTTCTCGGTATTCTATGCTTTCTATTCGCTTAGAAAATAGTTGGTCTGGTGTGGTATAATGCTGCTCGAAAGACGAACTGTTCTTATAAAAATGCGCAAACTCATCATCTAACATGCGCCTTGAAAACTCAGTAATAAAATATTGAAAAAATGGCTCGTAGGCTTGGCACAAGTTTTTAAAATATTTTCTAGCCAATGTGTACACTACTGTACCTTTTTTTACCACAATCGTTCGCAGGCATTTCTTCTCATTTAACAACATAGAAATACCGCCAAAGCAAAAGCCTTTACCGTAAATTTCTACCAAGCGTTTATTCTGGCTACTATCATAAAAAAAAGATTCGTATTCACCATCAACAATAATATCAATGCCCTTTAAGTTGCTTGTTTGTTGCTTGTAAATAATGCCGTCTTTCTGGTATTTTACTTCTTGTAGCAGACCCGCTGTTGCTTCAATTACATCATCTGGCAGTAAATGAAAAGGTGCTGAAGTTTTTAAAAATTCGGCTCTAGCATTCATAACTATTCAGTTGTTAAAACGATGTAATTAAGCAATCTTATTTGATAAAAAAGTTCTTTCTATAATACTATGGCATTACTACGTTAGTAGCTTGTATAGATGCAATAGATGCTTGTGTAAAGTTTGTAATTTCTTTTTGTTTTACCAATTCAAAAAAGCAATCTGCCGTGGCAATAGCATCATTCAAAGCATTGTGTTGATCACCTAATGGTTCATGAAACAATTGCTCGTACAAAGTGCCTAGTTTTAGATAATTGGTTCGTGGATTTTTAACCAAATGCTTGGTAGCAAGCATGGTACAAAATGTGGTAAGCCCTTGCAAAGGATTGGTCATCTTTTCTCTAAAAGCATCAACACCAACTATATGGTAATCTAACTCTAAAAAGTGCCCCACCAATAGCGGTTTGTATTGTTTTACATCGCTTTGTAACATTTGTAATACTGTGTTTCTCGATACGCCATAATCACGCATCATTTGTTTCGTAATGCCATGAATTTTAAGCGATGAAACCGATACTTGAATATCTCTATTATTGATAAAATAACTCTGTGCTTTTATTTTTTTACCGGCCTTGTTGTACACACACCAAGATATCTGTACTGCAAATGGCCAATTGCTTGCAAGGCTGTAAGGTTTACTCAAATCACCCGGCACGTCAGATGTTTCGGTATCAATAAATAATACATATTGGCTCATATTTACAACGGCTTGCTTAGTAGCTGTAAATATACGTTTATGTAAAACTTGGTGTTGGTTATTTTGCGCAGCACACAACAAAAAAGCCACAACTAGTGTGGCTTTAAAAAATTGTGTCAATATGCTTAGTTACCAAATACGGTTAAGAATTTAATGCGCATAATTTTCAATTGTTCCCAAGTATAATTATTGTCGCTTAGTTCTTTCTGTGCCACATCAAGCGATGATGTTTGGCAGCCTTTAAAGTACTCAATAATGTCTTCTTGGTCGTATTCGTCTAACCAATCGTCTATTGCATAATCAAGGTTTAATTTTGTGCCACTTGCCACAATAGTTTCCATTTCTTCAAGTAGCTCGTTTAGCTTTAAATCTTTGTTTTTGGCAATGGTTTCAAGTGGTATTTTCTTGTCTACGTTTTGAATAATAAAGATTTTGTTGCTTGCCTTGTTGGCTACACTTTTCATTACAAAATCATCTGGCTTTTCTATCTCATTTTCGGCTACATATTTAGCTATTAACTCTACAAATGGCTTACCGTATTTTAAAGCTTTACCCTTACTTACACCTTGGCATTTTTCTAGTTCCTCAAGTGTTGTAGGATATACTGTACACATATCTTGCAATGAGTTTTCTAAGAAAATAACAAATGGGGGTAAGCTTTTTTTCTTGCCCTCTTTTTGTCTCAATTCTTTTAGCATCTCAAACAACTTATCATCCATTACGGCGCTAGCTGGTGCTGGTGGTGCAGATTCATGGTCATCATCATCGCCTTCGCCTTCTTCAAAAATGTGGTTTAGTACAATTTTAAATGAGGTTGGCTTTTTCAAGAATTTTTCACCGCCTTCTGTTAGTTTCAGTAAACCATATTCTTCTATGTCTTTCTTAATTAGGTTTTCAAGCAACATCTGCCTAATCAAGCTGTTCCACAAATGGCTTTCTTTGTCTTTACCAATACCAAATACAGGTAGCTTTTCGTGACGATACATGGTAACCTGTGGAGTAGCTTTACCCATGATTACATTTACTGTATAATCGGTTGTAAAACGTTCGTCCAAAGCTTTAATTGTTTTAATCACTTTTACCACTTCTTCTTTCGCTTCAAACTTCTCTTTAGGGTGTGTACAGTTGTCGCAATTACCGCAGTTTTCTGTTTCCCAATTTTCGCCAAAATAATGTAGCAATATTTTTCTACGGCATACGCTACTTTCTGCGTAAGCAACGGTTTCGTCTATCAATTGTGCACCTACTTCTCTTTCACTCAATGGCTTGTCTCGCATTAAATGTTCAAGCTTCGATACATCTTTATGAGAATAGTACAGTACACAAATACCTTCTAAACCATCACGACCACCACGGCCAGTTTCTTGGTAATAATTTTCTATTGATTTTGGTATGTTGTAGTGTATTACAAAGCGAATATCTGGCTTATCTATACCCATACCAAACGCAATGGTAGCGACTATTACATGCACTTCTTCGTTTAAAAATTGGTCTTGTCTTGTAGCTCTTAATTTTTGATCTAAACCTGCATGGTAAGCAACCGCTTTAATGTTGTTAGCCATTAACAATTCAGCCAACTCTTCGGTTGTTTTTCTATTAAGTGTGTAAATGATACCACTTTTGCCTTTGTGCTGCGATATAAATTTTACAATGCTTTTTACCGTTTGTTCTTTGGTTATTTTGGGCTGAATTTCGTAAAACAAATTAGCCCTATTAAACGATGAAATGAAGATATTAGGATTACGCAAGCCAAGATTTTTAACAATATCGCTCTGCACTTTTGGTGTAGCAGTTGCCGTTAATGCCATTACTGGTATTTGCTTGTTAATAATATCCATCATTTCGCGTAAGCGTCTATATTCTGGTCTAAAATCATGACCCCATTCGCTAATACAGTGTGCTTCATCTACCGCAAAAAATGATATTTCTAAATCGCTAAAAAAGTCTAGATTTTCCTGCTTAGTTAGTGTTTCTGGCGCTACATACAGTAATTTGGTTTTACCTGCTAGCAAGTCTTCTTTTACAGCAGTTATTTGCCCTTTATTAAGCGATGAATTTAAGAAGTGTGCAATATTATCTTGCTCGCTATAGCCACGTACAAGGTCTACCTGATTTTTCATTAAGGCAATTAATGGCGATACAATAATGGCGCAACCTGGTAGCAATAGTGCCGGCAATTGGTAGCACAAACTTTTGCCACCACCTGTTGGCATTATTACAAATGTATCGTGACCATCAAGCAAGCTTTTAATGCTTTTTTCTTGCGTGCCCTTAAACTCTTTAAATCCAAAATATTTTTGTAAGCCAGCGTAAATATCTGGCTCTGTACCATCGATATTAGTTAATTTTTTAATAACAATATCTTCTGTAGCAATTTGCTGAGGTGCTTTTCTAGCCTTCTTTACAGTGGGTGTAGTTGGTTTTCTGTTAGTTATTGCCATAGTAAATCTCTATTTCTACAATCAGTAGTGGTATTTTATAAAAACAAAAGTTACGGCTTTTATTTAGAAATTTTATTACAAATTATTTAAAACCTAAAATATTTTCTATTAAGGCTTCCCTTTTTTTGAAAGGGTAGCGAAGTTAACAGTTTGCTACGGCAATTACAATGGCTAATTGTTAAAAGTAAATAGCCGTTTAAAATGTTTTGCAATAGCTAACAAGCGTTAGTTACTACATTTGCCGCCGCATTTCACTTTAAAAGAACAATATATGAGTCATTTAGTTTTAAGCAAATTGGCGGCATCGCAACAAGGATCGGAAATAGTAAAATTGGGTAATGCTATTAGCGAACGCATCAAAAACGGCGAAACGATTTTTAATTATACCATTGGCGATTTTGACCCCTCTATTTTTCCCATACCACAAGCTTTTGAAGACGCTATTATCGATGCCTACAAACAGCATTATACCAATTACCCGGCAGCAGATGGTATTGTAGAGCTTCGCAAAAGTGTAAGCGCATTTTTAAAAGAATGGGAAAGCCTTGACTATGCACCTAACGAAATACAAATTGCTGCTGGTGGCAGACCATTAATTTACACCATTTTTAAAGTATTGGTTGATGCTGGTGACAAAGTAATTTACGCTGCGCCATCGTGGAATAATAACCACTATACTAACATGAACGATGCTGAGCATTGTGTAATAGAAGCTACCGTAGAAAATAATTTTATGCCCACGGCAAATGATATAGCTAAGCATATAAAAGGTGCTACATTAATTTGCTTGTGCACACCTCAAAACCCTACTGGCACTACGTTACAGAAAGATGTATTAGCTGAAGTATGCGACCTAATTATTGCAGAAAACAATAGCCGTGGCGAAGGAGAAAAGAAATGTTATTTAATGTTCGACCAAATGTATTGGACGCTTACATACGGCGCTACCGAACATTATAATCCTGTAACACTTAGACCAGAAATGAAAGCTTATACCGTATTTGTTGATGGTATTTCTAAAGTATTGGCGGCTACAGGCGTAAGGGTTGGCTGGGCTTTTGGGCCAGCAGAAATAATGGCAAAAGTAAAAGCCATTTTAAGCCACATTGGTGCTTGGGCACCAATGGCTGAACAAAAAGCACTGGCTGATTATTTGCCACAAACCGAGAACATTAAGCAATATCTTAGCCATTTTAAAGCCGCCATGGAAGAGCGTTTGGTAGCTATTTACAATGGTTTTATGGCTTTAAAAGCTAAGGGCTTTGCGATAGACGCTGTGGCACCACAAGCAGCTATTTATTTAACCATACAAATAGATTTAACTGGAAAAAAAACGGCTGAAGGCAAATTATTAAGCCAACAAACCGATGTAACAGAATACATTTTAAGTGAGGCGAAATTGGCTGTTGTACCTTTTACAGCATTTGGCGCTAATACAGATAGTAGCTGGTATAGATTAAGTGTGGGTACTTGTAAAACAAGCGATATACCCGTAATGCTTGCGCAGTTAGAAAATGCATTAGAAAAATTGGTTTAAGCCCCTATTTTTAAAAAATATCACTCATTTGTTTATATAAAAGCCCCGTTTGGGGCTTTTATGTTTTACAAAGAACGGGTTTAAAAAACGTAGGCAGCAGAATAGTGTGGTATTCTCTCTGAGATATTGTCTATTATACTTTAACGTTGCCTCATAGTCCTTTATGCAGCACCCTAAACTTAGCCAATTATGAAAAAAATCCCCTTAACCATCACAGTTATTTGTGCCGCTGTTTTAGTGATTATCGGTTGTACCAAAAATGATAGCACCGTTGCTAGTAACACTTCTTCAGCAATAGAACAAGCTTTTGGTACTAACATTAACCTTAGTAGTTTGGCCAATTATGCTAATCAAGGTAAGCCAGCGTATATAGTTAAGGATAATACTGGCACTAATGCTGTTTCAGATGTAAAAGCCACTTTGGGTCGCGTATTGTTTTACGACAAAAATCTAAGTATTGATAATACCATTTCTTGTGCAAGCTGCCATAAACAAGCATTTGCATTTGGCGATACTGCCATTGCAAGTAAAGGGGTTGCTGGTGGTTTTACGGCTAGGCATTCTATGCGTTTGGTAAATGCAAGATATTCAGTAGAAAGGAAGTTTTTCTGGGATGAACGAGCTGCAACATTAGAACAACAAACTACAAAACCCATACAAGACCATGCAGAAATGGGCTTTAGCGGTCTTAATAGTAGACCAACTATTACTACTTTACTTACCAAATTGCAAGGCGTTGGCTATTATAATGAGCTTTTTAAATTTGCCTACGGCGATATTACTGTTACTGAAAGTCGCTTGCAAGAATGTTTATCGCAGTTTGTAAGAAGTATTCAATCTTTTGACAGTAAATATGACATTGGTAGGGCACAAGTAAACAACGATGGACAAAATTTTCCTAATTATACAGCACAAGAAAATACAGGCAAACAACTGTTTTTAACAAACCCAATTTTTGATGCAACAGGTAGCAGAATAGGTGGTGGATTAGGCTGCAATAGATGCCACAATGCCCCTGAGTTTGATATTGACCCTAACAGTAGAAACAACGGCATTATTGGCACAATTGGTAATAATGGTATTGATATTATAGTAACAAAAGCGCCAACATTAAGAGATTTGATAAATAACACAGGTGTAGAAAATGGACCAATGATGCACACTGGTAATTTAGCAAATTTACAAACTGCTATTGGGCATTATGGTACTATTAACTTGGCACTAGGTAATACCAACTTAGACCAACGACTTGTTATAAATGGGCAAGGCCAAAAACTGAATTTAACAGCACAAGATGTAAATAGTGTTGTTGCTTTTTTGAAAACTTTAAGCGGTAATAATATTTATTCAGATACCAAATGGAGTAACCCTTTCAAATAGGTGTTAGCTAAATAATTGATACACTATCCAACTCATGCCATAGGCTAAAGCTGTCATGTAAACAAACTGTATGGTGGGCCATTTCCAACTTTTGGTTTCTCTTTTTACCACAGCTAAAGTGCTCATGCATTGCATAGCTAGTACATAAAAAACCATTAGCGATAAGGCTGCTGGCAAGGTGTACACTTTGCTACCATCAGCATGTGTAGCGGCTTCCATTTTATCTCTTAAAGAAGAATTACTATCATCTTCTTCAACACTGTACAGCGTGGCCATTGTACCTACAAATACTTCTCTTGCAGCAAATGAAGTAATTAAAGCAATACCAATTTTCCAATCGTAGCCTAATGGTTCTATAACAGGTTCTATGCTTTTACCCAAAATACCGGCGTAAGAAGCTTGCAGCTTTTCTGATGATAATTGTTTATCTAAAGCATCTTTTTGTTGTGGCTGTTGCTGTGCTAGAATAGCATACTTGTCTTTTACTTTTTGCATATTATCGCCAGGGCCAAAACTGCTTAAAAACCAAAGCAACAAGCTAATAAGCATAATTACTTTACCAGCATCTGTAACAAATATTCTTGCTTTTTCTACCATGGTAATACCTGCATTTTTCCAGCGAGGGCTACGGTATACTGGCAACTCTAAAATAAAGAAACTTTTCTCTTGAATATTGATAAACCATTTGGCTACATAGCTAACTAGCAATGCCATAAAAGTACCTAAAAAGTACAAACCCATCATTACCAAGCCTTGCAAACTCAAAAAGCCGAAATAGTATTTATCATCTATTACCAATGCAATTAAAATGGTGTATACGGGCAATCTTGCGCTACAACTCATTAATGGTGTAACCAATATGGTAAGTAGGCGCTCTTTTTTGTTTTCAATATTTCTTGCACTCATGATGGCTGGTACAGCACAAGCAAAGCCACTAATCATAGGCATTACGCTTTTACC
>JAAFHG010000362.1:485-4047 GCA_013297585.1 Chitinophagales bacterium | reverse complement strand
CAAATAAAATATATTATATATATATATTCAATATATTGTTGTTTTTTTTACACAATACAGTTCGCCATTAATAAATATACATGAGCTAGCTGATTAATAGTCAATTAGCCCATGTATATTAAAACACCAGCTTCTACTCTATTATGGTTTCGGTTCTGGTTAATTTTCCGGCGGCATTTACACCTTCAATAATTACTCTCAATCTTTTACTAAAGTCATTATTAAAAAACTCTATTTTCTGGCTTCTATTCGTATTGTCTAGTGTAACAAAAGGCTTCCAAAAGAGTGTGGTTCTAATATCTGGCGTATTATCATTGGCATTGGTGTATTGTGGCGAATAAAATTGTTTAAATGCCGAATACCCTTCAATATACTGATAATTAAGTGTGCTTCTTTTATCTGTAAATGCATTTACATCAGATGCTTTTTGTGTATATACTGCAATGGCGCCAGAACCACCACCAAATGTAGATCCGAAAAATGGTGGACGAAATACTTTTACGTAAGCAATATCGGCCATTGGTGTATTTATCACTTGATCGATATCTACCCTCATTTCATTTAAATACAATTCTGGTGAACTGCCACGCCAATTTAAACTATACCTGCCATCGGTTGAGGGACTTATTTGTAAACCAGCAACTAAGCCTTGCAAGTAATCGAATACACTTTGTGAGGCTGTAGCCCTGCCATCGTTTCGCAAATCGAATTGTTTGGCATCGCCTGTACTAAAAAAGCCACTTGTATATTTTTCGTCTAATATATCCATTGGCGATCTTGTTTTTGAGGTGACTATTACTTCTTGCAAATTGGTTTTAGCCATCAATCGTTCTAGTTCGGCTTGTTTTAAGCTTAAGTATCTAGCCCTTTGGCTTTCTGCGGTATCGTTAAACGTCCATAAGTTGGGGTTAATTTTGCTGAACTGCGGCTTTAAAAACCCATTATTAAATACCAATTCAGATTTATTTTCCAATTTTTTATCGCCTAAGTATTGATAAAAAACTCTAATACTATCAAAGAAAATAGCGCCACTTAATACAAAAGAACCATCCTGCCCAAGCGGTACCATTAAAAATTGCCTGCTGCTATCTTTAGCTTGTAGAATCAACATCAATTGCTGATTGGGAGCAACTTTTACGCTAGCAGGTATGTAAGTTTTGCCTTTTATTTGTATATAATCAGTGTCGTGCGCTGTAGACTTGATAGGCAAAGCACCACTAAAAGCATTTTTCCAATTAAATTTTCGCCAGCCGTGGGTAAGCATCACTAAATCTACATTTTTTCTTACACCTTCTTTATTAGTATCAAAATAATAGGCAGCATCGCCTACAAAGCCTTTAATATCAGCACTTAATAGTAATTGTGAAAAGATATTAGTTTTCTCGGTGGTTACATCTGCATCGGTAATGGCGATTGAAAGATTGGCAGGTATAGAATCTTCAGACGAAATTTCAACCACGTTTCTACCCTTTCTAGTTAGTCCTTTTGCCTGCACATTTACATTGGTAGTAAACGCATAATTTTTGTTATTTACAAAAACAATACGTTCGGCTACTGGCTTTAGTTGCGCATTTAATACGGTGATTTGCAAGATGCCTGATGCCAAACTATCCGTTGGAATTTCTACAAATACAGAGGTTTTAGATGCTAAATTCAATTTTGCCTGATACACCAATCGTTGATTGATAGCCCCAACAACATGCAAAGTTTTTGCATCGTTATCAGCTTCATTGGTTCTATTTATTAAAACAATGGCTTTTTTTGTAAATGCCTGTACGCTTAGGTTAATGCCATTTTGTTTAATTTCTGGTAAAGGCGTTGATTTTTTATTGCCTCTCGCATCTACCCAATTAGCAATATACGTTTCATTTTGCTGTGGGGTAATCATTAAACTGCCCATGCCATCGTGTTGGGTATAAAAAGAATCAACAAACTCACCGCTTTTTGTAACAATGCTGCCACTAATATTGGCAGGTTTGCCAAATTGATTAGCAGACAAAAAAGCCAATTTTGAGGTTAAGCCATACACCAAATCGCCGCCTTCTGGCATAAAGTTTACAGCAACTGTAGGCGCTACAATACTTTGAATGGGCTTTAAACCAGAACCTTGTAACACGTAAATATCTTTGGTGTAGGTAAAGGCAGAATCGAAATTTAACATCCACTTGGTGTATGCTTTAACATGAATAAAGCCACCCGAAAAACTACTAGGTATATCAAATTGCCCTTTTGCAGATGATTGGTAAATAGGAGTTACAAAATGTTTGAGTAACAAGCCATTAGCATCAAAAAAATCAACGTAAAAATTTTTACTAATAGTAGATGGCTGTGTACCAGAAAACAAATAGGCTTTAAACCAAATAGTTTCGCCTTTTGCATAAACTGCTTTATCAAAATGCATATGCGCTTTCTCGGGTTGATACAGCTTACTATGCGTCTCTAAAATAGAGTCTATTTTATCTGCTTGTGCAAAACTTGCATACACACAAAACAGACAGAGAATAAGTAAAATATTTCTTGTCATACACTCAATTTAAAAAATCAATAAATTAATTATACCAAAAGGTTTTAGTAATAGGCACACAGCATATTCGTAAGGCAAATGACAACCGTACTTGGTACAAATTGTCAATACTAAAAAGCCATACCAATTTAAAAATAAATAGGCTGTCTCTCAGAGAGGCAACCTATTTATTCTATTAAACCCATCAATTACAATACAAGTTCTATTTAACTAAATTTGGGTTTAGCCTTACCTGTGCTAGGTTGTAAGGCATGTACCAGTTTTTTGAATCAGCTAGTATTGCCGCAACTTCTGCTTGTTTTGCAGCCGTTTCGCCACTTACTGCCATTCTATTAATAATTGGATTGATTACAAAGTTTACATCAGGGTTAGATGGTGTACCTCTGTGTCTAGCCATTCTTATAAGTGTGTACCATCTTCTACCTTCAAAGCCCATTTCTAAGCCTTGTTCTCTTAAAATGTAGTTTTCAATTTTATCAGTAGGTGAATTAACAGAAATTGTATCATTAAATCTATTAACTGTTGATGAAGATGGCATTTCTGCATTACCTCGTACAGCATTAATTCTTAAAAGTGCAGTAGCTTTATCACCAGCTCTATTGGCAGCTTCGGCCCACATTAAATAAATATCTGCACCTCTTACAATATGTGGTTGATAATCGCTTTGGTAAGGTCCTCTTAATGTTTGTGGCAAACCAATGGTACTAGGTGCAACTGTTGCCATACCAATAAACTTCCAAATGACAGGTGTAGATTTTACTCTATTGTAAAATGGTGCGCTACCAGCATAAGATTTACCAAAACCACGACGTGTTTCATCACCATATAAATTACTAACCACTGTAGTACCGTTAGGGCTACCTGGCAAGCTATCAGGATAATAAGGATTGTAAGTTTTAAGCGCTCTTAAAGATGGTGCCATCATGTATTTACCACCGTCCGCAGGGTCGTTAGATGTATACATCTGCAAATCGTTGGTTTGTCTAGCATTAAAGTCGAATTTTATACGAAAAATAGCACCAAACAAAACACCTGGGC
>JAAFHG010000362.1:0-475 GCA_013297585.1 Chitinophagales bacterium | reverse complement strand
CCTACACCATTATCGACACCAGTATTAAAAAAATCTTCACATGCTCTTACTGCTTGGGTATATTTATTACGCCATAAATAAACTTCAGCTTGTAAACCTGCAATTGCCTGTTTTCTTGCTCTCATAAATTGTTGCTCAAAGCTTTGTCTAAAGCCAGCATCAAAACTGTTAGGCACCTGACCAATAATGTCAGCATTGGCAAAAGCTAATTTTAAATCAGCCTCAATAGAATCTAAAATAACGTCTTCAGAAGAAGGTGCAATTTTAAATAAGGTGTCTACTTTACTAATATCATCGATGGTAGCCCAAATGAAAGGTACTTTACCAAAGTTTTTAATCAACTGCATGTAACCATAGCATCTTAAATATCTCGCTTCAGCAATATATCTATTTCTAATGGTTTCGCTAAAATAATTGGCACTAAGTGGTATACGTGGTATGTTAGCAACGCAATAGTTAGCTCTATTAATTAACT
>JAAFHG010000080.1:4787-11335 GCA_013297585.1 Chitinophagales bacterium | reverse complement strand
TCCCCTTTGAATATTTTTTAAAAAGCTTTTACTTGACATTATTTGGAAAAAATTTAGAAAAAATAAGTTTTGTAGAGTCATAATTTATTTTATGATCTAGCTATTTTACAAACATAATTTTATTAGGCATAACACCACTAAAAGATTCAAAATTATCTCATTAAAACCAAAGTACCTTTTCTGTAAACATCACCACAAATTGTTTTTGCGGCTATTTCGTACACATAAGTACCAGTGGGTTGAGGCTCGCCTTTTAATTTACCATCCCAACAGTCATTAATATTATTGGTTGAAAATATGGCTTCGCCATAGCGATTGAACACACTTAACCTAAAATCTACAACATAACCCCACGGCTTTACACCAAAACAGTCATTTTTACCATCATTATTTGGCGTAAATGCAGTTGGTACAAGATAGCCATCATCTATTAACCCTTTTACTACCTTCACTTCTATCGAATCTTCTTTAATACAACCTTCGCTAGAATAAGCTTTTACATGATAAAATGTTGTTTGATAAGGAGTAGCAATTGGGCTGGCCGTTGTAGCATTTATAAGTGTTTCAGTAGGAAACCAACGATATTTAACAGCACCAGATGCAGCCAATTTCACATTGCCAATAATACAATTTGCATTACCAGATTTAGATAGCATCACAGTAGGCAATTGATTTACTTTAATATTGGTACTCAGGGTATCTGTTAATATACAAACAGTATCCGTTACAGCAACTTTATATATGGTGCTTGCAAGAGGTGTTGTAGTTACTTTTGGCAGCGTTGAGGTATTAAAATTATTTGCTGGTAGCCATTGATATACATCGGCACCTGCTGCATTAATAGTTACAGAATCGCCAAAACAAATAATTGCTGTTTTAGGTGTAATTGAAAAAACAGGTGCTTGTTTTACCGTTATTAATACAGAATCTACCTGACTGCATCCATTAATATCTGTTGCAATAATATAATAATTAGTTGTTACTGCTGGTGATGCAATGGGGCTTGCAATGGTCGCATTATTTAATCCTGTAGTAGGTAGCCAGCGATAATTAATGGCAGTGGGTGCGTTTGTAACAATTGTTTTACTTGAGCCTACGCAAACAAGGGCATCAGCAGATTTTGTAATAGTTGGCAGTGGCGAAACACCAATATTTAATGTATCCTTACTAATACAGCCGTTAATACTAGCAGCTGTAACGATATATTTTATTGATGAAGTGGCTAAAAATGCAGGGCTTGCAATATTGGCATTAGACAAATATGTAGCTGGTTGCCACACAAAAGAAGCCGCATTGCTTACTGTATTTAACGTAAAAGCACTGTTTTTACACACTACTGTATCTGCAATGGTATTTAAAGTAGGTAATGGCACTACAAAAACTGTAACTGAATCCTTAGCAGTACAGGTGTTATTGGCTGTAGCTGTAATAAAATATTTTGCAGTATCAGATGGATTTGCCTTTGGATTTAACACACTAGTACTTGAGAGGCTTGGATTATTAGCCCAATAAAAATTACCTGTATTTGTTGTAGCGAGTAGTGAAGCAATGCCACCTTTACAAATGACAGTATCCTTTGATACACTTAAAATTGGTTTAGGCAGTACAGTAACTACAACTGTATCAGCAGAAAAACAGCCAAATGTGTTGTACCCTTTTACAATAAAATTGGTAGTCACTTTTGGTGTAGCAATGGGATTTGCAAGTGTTGTATCTGACAGTAATGACGATTGATTCCAGCTATAAAAATTTGTACCTGTAGCTTTTAATGGTACTGATTTACTTTCACAAATCGTGGTATCGCCAGTTGCAATAACTGCAGGTGCGTCTACTACCGTTATAGTTACAGAATCTCTTTTTATTGACAATTCGGCAAAAGAAATATCATCCAAAGCAAAATCATTGCCCAAAACAATGGTATTTTTATTTACTATAGATATAGTTGCGGTGGTGTTGCTACCAGAGTTCCAAGTGGTATAAAACTGCTGCCAGTTACAAGTGGGTAATACTGCCGAAAATAGATTACCAATTGTTCTTCCATTAATAGAAAACTGCAATTGAGCTGGGTTTATAGGATAAATGGCTTGCAGCCAAGCTGAAAAAGCATAATTTGTATTTGGTAAAACGGTAATGGTTTGCTGCCAAATGTTTACATCTGGTATAGGTGCACCATTTACCAAAAGCATATTACCATTGCCAGTAGTATGATCTTTACAAGCAACCGTTCCAGGATTCCATGCATTAGGGTTTGTGCCTACAAAATATTGTCCTTCGGTAAGGTTAGGATTGGCATAGTTGTAACTTGAAGTAAACCCAGCGTTACCCTGAGAAAAATCGCCATTAACCACCAAATTATTAGTAACGCTCTGAGAATTTAAGTAATAAGTTGTAGTGACTAAAGGGGTAGCAATTGGATTAGCAATTTTGGTACTAGAAAGCCCTAAAGTTGGTGACCAACAATAATTTAAAGCAGGCAACCCATTTAGTGCTACACTGCTATTTTTACAGATAGTTGTATCTCGGTTTGTTATTACGCTATCTTGAATAACCCGAACTTGTATTTGTTTGGTAATACTATCTGCACAGCCACCAGTTTTTAATTTTACAGAATAATTATTGTATGAATTGTAGGTTACTGTAGGGTTATTTAGGCTACTGAAAGTACCATTACCAAAATCCCAACTGTAAGGGGCACTACTGGTAGATTCGTTTTTAAACTGTGCAGAAAGTGGGCTACAAACATCTTGAACGAAGCTAAAATCCAGCGATGGCTTTGGCAAAACAACTATTTGCTTGCAAAATGTGCTTTGCGTAGCTAAACCATCATCTATTGTTAAATTAATATTGTAAGTACCTGCGGTATTGTATGTTACTGGTGGTGGATTTTGAAGATTGGAATTTGGAGTATTTGAATTTGTACAACCAGTAAATTGTAGCCTGGTGAGTGTGTTATTATTTACATTGGTTATAAAGCTATAAAGATCAGAACCAACTCGAAATAATTTAGAAATTGAATGTGGCAGATTAAGATTACCTAAGTTACCAATATCATTTGCAGTTGGCACAGTTGTCAAGTCTGAAAAATTTAATCTAGTGATTGTATTTCCTGCATTTACAACAAAGCCAGTTACTTGATTGCAATATTTTAAAAGCGTAAAATCTCTAGGCCGCTTTATGGCACCACTAAAATTTCCCAAATTGATGGCCGTTGGTATATTTAATAATGAACTACCAAAATCTAAACGAATGATTGATGACGAAGCATCCGTTCGAGCATTTGTTACAAATACACGCCAAAAACCATTATCGTTTATTGCATAAATACCTGTTGGATAGTCTAACAAATTACCAACATTTCCTAAGTTTACAGCAGTGGGTGTATTATTAAAACTACTAGTAAAATCAAACCGTGTAATCGTATTGTTTTCTGAATTTGCTGTGAAGCCATACCAATTAGTACCTTCTTTAAACATATGTAAATCAATACATTGCAATAGCCCCCCTACATTGCCATAATTTGTAGCAACTGGAGAACTATTTGTTATATCAGTACCAAAATCAATTTTTATTAAGCGAGGAACACTTCCCGCATTTATGGGTGACCCACCTACAATAAAAGCATACCATCTGCCTTCATTTTTTACCACCTGAATACCCTCGCTGCCGTAATTTGTATTCATTACCCCACCTACATTGCCTAAAAAAACTGATGTGGGAACGTTTAATAAACTATTACCAAAATCTAATCTTGTCAATCCGCCAGGATTATAATTTACAACAAAACCATAGTAATTACCATTATCTTCTACATAATCCATAAATACTGGCATTTGAAAATTACCGCCCAAATTACCCAAATTGGTTCCAGTTGGTATTGTATTGGTATTTGCAACACAAAAATTCCAATAGTTACTTGATGCACCAACTGATGTATTTGTAAAAGTTACTGGCGTATTTATACAAACAGTATCTGGTGCTGTAAAACCGGCAGAAACGTTGGTATTTGTACATAAGCCACCTGTTAGTATTTGTATAGTAACTGAATCTTTTGCCGTACAATAACTACCATTACTAGCTGTTACTATATATTTTGTATCAATTATTGGTGATGCAATAGGATTTTGTACACTAGCATTGGACAATCCTGTAGCTGGTGACCATGAATAAGTTGTTGCATTTGTAGCCGTAGTAGTAAGCGTAACACTTTTACCAGCACAAATAGCCGTATCAGTACGTACATCAACTACTGGCTTTGCCAAAACAATAACTTGTTTACAATAAGTGCTTTGCGTAGCTAAACCATCATCTATAGTAAGATTAATATTATAAGTACCAGGTGTACTATATATAATAGCAGGTGGTGTTTGAAAATTGGAAATATTTGTGCTTGCACCTGTTAAAGCAGCAAATTTCAATCTTGTTAATGTATTGCCAGCTACATTAGTAATAAAACCATAAATATCAGCCCCCTGCCTAAATAGCTTTGAAATTGAGCAAGGAAAATCAAGATTCCCAATATTCCCTAAACTAGTTGCAGTTGGCGTTCCGTTAATATTACTAAAATCAAGTTTCACTAAATTATTATAATTAGGATTACCATTGATTAAAAACCCAATAGTTTGTCCACAAAATCGCATAATAGTTAAATCTCTTGGATGCTGTAACTGATTATTTAGATTACCTAAGTTAAAGCCCAATGGTGTATTTAGTAGCGAATTACCAAAATCAAGACGTGTAAGAGATGAATTAGTTCCTACCCTGGTGTTATCACCAGCATTAGTTATAAAAACACTCCATAAATTATTGGTTTTAACTGCATAGATACCAGTTGGAAAACTTAAAGAACCAACATTACCTAAGTTAATACCAGTTGGTTTATTTTCAAAGCTAGTACCAAAATCAAATCTTGTAATTGTATTACCTTCTGCATTTACGGTAAAGCCGTACCAATTTGTACCATCTTGAAATATATGCAAATCATGAGGAAAGGTTAACCCACCAATGTTTCCCCAATCAGTTGCAACGGGATTATTATTCGTGAGGCTTGCACCAAAAGCAATTCTTACTATCCTAGGATTAGTGTTGTTTGATGCAGCACCACCAACAATAATTGCGTACCATTTACCTTCATTTTTTACCACTTGAATACCTTCAGGACTTCCTGTAAATGCATTACCAATATTACCAACAACGGTTGAAGTAGGTGTGTTTAAAAGGCTATTACCAAAATCCAGTCTTACAAGTTTACCTGGCGAAAGAAAGTTTACTACAAATGCATAATAATTACCATTTTCTTCTGCATAGTCAATAAAATCGGGCATTGCAAAATTTCCACCAATATTACCAAGATTGGTTGCCGTAGGTGTAGTATTAATATCTGCAACGTTGAAATTCCAGAAGTTGCTTGTTGCACCAACCGACGTGTTGGTAAAAGCTACAGGCGTATTCACACAAACGGTATCGGGCGCAGTAAAGCTGGCTGTTTGCGAAAAAATATTGTTACAAAATACCTGAACAAGAATGACTATAAAAAGTGAAAACCTAAATTGCTTTTTCCGAAATAAGGATATCATTGTTTTTGTTTGCTTGCAAACGCAATATATTCAAAAAAAACAATCAGCATGAATTTTAGAGTAATTTACTTAAAAATAATTCTAGCCCTTGCTTCTTCGCTTCTGTTAATTGATAACTAATGTTTTCTGTATAGTATTTTTTTAAATCGTATTTACCATAGGTATTTTCTGCAATTACTTCGTCAATATGCTTAATACCATAACCATTTGCACGGCTGAATGCATCTATAAAATATATGACAAACATGTGAAATATTTATATGAAATAAAGACGTCCTTTAAACATTAGTTTCTACTGGCAATCATCTATTAATCTTATCGGTTGTACCTATTTTGAAGCAGATTAGGACGTTTTTAGGTGTTAGATATCCTTTCCAAGACACATTAAAATTGTTATCAATAAAAATCCCACCAGAAATTTCTGATGGGATTTTATATTAAAAGTCAATGGTTTAGTATTAAAACTTCTCTTTTATAAATTGCTTTTGTTGCATACTACCACTACTCTTTACCAGCAATATATAACTACCTCTTGCTAAACCGCTCGTACTAACTGATAATGATATATTACCAATACTAACTTGCATATTTTCTTGTTGTAATATTCTGCCTTGTAAGTCTGTAACTTGTAAGACTAATTTCTCTGCTTTTGTAGAAACAAACTGTACAAATAGGGTTTCTTTTACAGGATTAGGAAACACTATTAAAGATTTACGATTATCGTTTAACGTAACAGCTACCACTTTACTGTATGTATAACTACCATCTTTATCTACCATTTGTAGGCGATAATAAATAGTTGTTGCATTTGGTAATTGAGTATCTAAATAACTATAACTGCCATCACCTTTAGCATTAAGCTTACCAATATCTGTAAAATTGCTACCGTCTATGCTACGTTGAACTATAAAATGGCTAACATTTACTTCGTTTATCGTTTGCCAAATATTTAGAACTGCTTTGTTGTTTAAACTA